>NZ_JANYME010000002.1 GCF_026616895.1 Campylobacter sp. MG1 | reverse complement strand
AGTTAGAGAACATTGCCCCGATTTAGGGGATTGAAACTATTAAGCATATTTCTATACCTAACCTTACTTTTGTTAGAGAACATTGCCCCGATTTAGGGGATTGAAACCTATTATTTAAATTTATATGCTCTTTACTATACTTTGTTAGAGAACATTGCCCCGATTTAGGGGATTGAAACTTAAAGTTGGAAGCGCAAAATCTAAATTGTTCTGTTAGAGAACATTGCCCCGATTTAGGGGATTGAAACCACTAAAGGCACTTTTAACAAGTTTATGTATAAAGTTAGAGAACATTGCCCCGATTTAGGGGATTGAAACTATTAAGCATATTTCTATACCTAACCTTACTTTTGTTAGAGAACATTGCCCCGATTTAGGGGATTGAAACCTATTATTTAAATTTATATGCTCTTTACTATACTTTGTTAGAGAACATTGCCCCGATTTAGGGGATTGAAACTTAAAGTTGGAAGCGCAAAATCTAAATTGTTCTGTTAGAGAACATTGCCCCGATTTAGGGGATTGAAACCACTAAAGGCACTTTTAACAAGTTTATGTATAAAGTTAGAGAACATTGCCCCGATTTAGGGGATTGAAAAAATCCAGCCTTTGCATTAACATGGTTGATATTTGTAAAAGTCAAATGACATATAAAATTTCAAAAGTGGTATAAAAATAAAAAAATCACATATAAAGAAACGGAAGTTTAAAATAAGAAAGGTGATAAAATTATGCAATTATAAGTGAAATATTTTGATTATAGTGATAATGATTTTTTAATGTATTTTCATTATAAAAAAGTATTTTTGTAATACATATTCTTAAGAATGTTTATGTATTACAACATATTCTTATCAAATAAATTTAGATTTTAGTATTAAATATATTATTTTTTTGATTTTCTTTACTTCTCCTTTTGATTAAATTTTGACTTTTAGATTTATTTTAATAACTCATCAAAATCATCAAGAGTATTATCTAAGTGATTTGAATTACCTGAATTATTTGAGCTTATTATTGCCAATGCTATCGTTGTTATTGTGCCTGCTATAATTTTTAAAGCCAATTCGCTAATTTTTATTTCCATTTTTTCTCCTTTTAATCTCGTTGTATTTATTAAACAATGAAATAATATAATTTTAAAGTCCTATTATTATTGACTAAAACAATAAGGAATAAAAATGATAAGAACAAAAACCAAAAGAAAACCCGCAAACTTAGATAACTTCACTCTATATTTAAATATTATAAAAATAATTTATGAAAAAGGCGAAAAAGGTGCTACTAGAGAAGATATAACTAGGTATTTAAAGGTAAAACTAAATTATAATATTTCAAAACAAAGCATTTCAAAAATCATTGAAAACATTAAAGTATCAAATTATCTTAGTCAATATATTAAAATATATGAAGAAAAACGCCCATTTAAATACATAATAAATTCTGATTATTTAAATGATGATTTTTTGAGATTTTTTACAGATAAAAAATATAATTATGATGAATTTTTAGCATTTAATACATTAAAAACATTGAATTCTAACAATATAGCAGAACTTACAAAAGATTTAAAAAATAACTTTATGTGTCTAGATAATCCTTTAATAGATACAAAAATGAGTGAATTAGAATTAAAATATACTAAAAAAATTTTCAAATTAATGAATAAAAAATTAAAAGCTACTATTACAATGAAAAGCAATGAAGTTTATAAAGTAATTTTTCTAAAAATAATTTATAGTGATAAAAATTGGTATGCTTTAGTAAAACAAGAAAATGAAAGCATTGAACTTAAGAGATTAGCATTTATTGAAGATATCACTGAAATTATTGGCTCTAACTATAAAGACATAGAAATTCCAGATAAATTAGATATAAAACTAAAAAAATTAAATAATGCTTTAAGTAATTATAATAATTTAGATAATGTAAATACGGCTACATTAGAAATTAGCGACAATATAAAACAATATTTTCAAAAAGATATGAAAAAATTTTTTAAATATCAAATAATAATTCAAGAAAATCCACTAATAATAGATATACAATATACAAGTGAGCTTGAAATATTAAGATTTGTTAAAAGTTGGTTGCCTGATATAAAAATATTAAAACCAAAAACATTGCAAGAAAGCTTTAAGCAATCATTAAAACAAGCATTGAATACCTATCAATAGTGTAGATAAATTAAAGCTTGTGATGATTTATAAGAATTTAAATTTGCTTAAAATATAGTCTATTATTGTTTTACTTTTAGCTTTGATTTTACTCAAATCTTCAACCAAGAAAAACTTAGAAAATATAAATATATTAAAATAACGCTCAATAATAGAAAAAATAGCGATAGATATTAAAAAAATCGCAAATAATATAAAGATAAAAAATACAAAATTTTCATTAGCTAAATTCTTATTTGAAGTGGCAAAAATTATTGTAATAATAGCACTAATAAAACCAAAAATAACACTCAAAGCATTGCTAAAAGAAAAGCCATTAATCTTGCTTTTTAAAATATAAAAAGCATTGCAATTAGGACATTTTAGACTAATAAATCCTAAATCTTTTTTATAAGTTAATTTTGAGATTTTACAAGAACAAATATCACACTTTTTATAAAATATATTTATATTTTTACTAAGATTAATCATAAAGTCTTTTAATTTGCTTAACCTAGATTTTTTAATTTCAATTGTTTCACTATTATCAAATAAAACAAATTTTGAAAATATAAACAATTCTAAATAATCATGAATGAATGAAAAAAATACTTGCAATAATCAAAAAAGTTAAAAAACCATATTGCTACTTGAATAATTCTGCTATTAATAAATTTATCCAATAAAGCAATAGGAACAACAGAAAGCAATACACAAACCCAACGAGAAATATCCACTAAAGCAGCATCTATCATAACAAAAGACATTTTGTCTTTTAATCTATACAAGGCATTGCAATTAGGGCATTTTAGACTAATAAATCCTAAATCTTTTTTATAAGTTAATTTTGAGATTTTACAAGAACAAATATCACACTTTTTATTGATAATTTCCACTTTAATTTCCTTGTAACAAAATGTTTTATTTTGTATCAGATAATACTTGTGATTTTATCACTAATTTAAATTCTTTTAGAGAAACTACATTTTTACAACAAATAATTTCATTCATCATCTCCTAATACTTCATCTATTATATATGCTTTAAATTCTTTATCATTATTTAAGCTTCCGTCCCATTTATAAACAGCTAATATTTCTCTTAATAAGGCTATTATTTCTTTTTCACTTAATGTTTTATTATCTCTTATAGAAAGAATTTTATAAACTCTATTATAAACTACATTATCAATCTCTTGTTTGATATCATAATCTAAAACTATCCTTATATGCTCGCCTTTATAATATAAAATCCACAAAGACTTACTAAGCTTTGCATGGTCTAGCTCAGGGTCATCAAAATTCATACATCTTATAAACCAGCAGTCTAATTCTTCATCTATTACAATGCGTTTTTCAAAAGGAAATTTATGATGTTGTCTGCCATACCAACTATTAGTATGTTCTCCGTAAATATACGCAAGTGAGTATTTTTTATCTAATCTATCATCAATAATTGCGTTTTTAAAAGCCATTCTTTCTCCTTATTAGTGTCATATAAATAAAGCTTATAATAAATAATTTTCTAAATTTTTAACTTATCGGTATTATTCATAATAATTTTAAAACAAACTAACTTAAATTTCGTAACTTAATAAAATTGTAATTTTTATATTACATTTACAAAAACTTTTATAAAAATTTAATTATCCTTTCTAACTCTTATAAAAACAGCGTGAATTGGTTTTAAATTTTTACTAATTTTATAATATTTTATAGTAATTTTTGTGCCTATACTTAAAGGATTTTCTCTATGTTCTTTATTAAAACCTGAACCGATTTTTATAATATATTGTTCATTCTTTTTGCTATTAAATAATTCTTTTTGTTTCTTAGTTTTTAAGGCTTTTTGCGCATTTTGTATATCCCATTTACACTCATAATTTTTTAATAAATTTTTAGTGTAATTAATCTTAGTTATTACGCACTCATCATCAAAATACTTTTTAAATTTAATTATGTTATCACCTTTTTTTGTATCAAAATTAGTATCTTTTTTATGCAAAACAACGCCTTCAGCACCATTTTTTGTAATATCATCAAAATATTTAAAAAATTCATCTTTGTTTTTAAAATTTAATTGTGGAATAATCTTAATATTATCATTTGGATAAATTTTTAAATAATCTTTTAAAACCTGTAATCTCTGTTCTAAATTACCTTTTTGATTCGGAACTTCAAAAACATATAATTTAACACATTGAAATTTAGATTTTTTTACATCACTTATAATATCTTCAAAATCAGTATCACAATATAATTCTCCATCAATAGCAAATGGTGGAAAATTCTTTACAAAATCATCTGGTGGATAATATAAATTTTCATTTTTAGAATATAATTTTTTACCGTCCCAAAAACCCCTAACGCCATCTAATTTTTCACTTACTAAATAGTCGCTAATATTTATATTATTAATATTTAAGACTACTGGTTTTATTAAATCAAGAGCAAATAAATTTAAGCATATTAAAATAAAAAATATTTTTTTCATATTTTTTCCTTAATTGAAAAACTATGAGTTAATGCAACCGCCATTGCGTCGGTTATATCAAGTGGTTTTATTTCTTTATTAATTTTTAAAAGTTTTTTAACCATAAAAGCTACTTGTTCTTTCTCTGCTTTTGCTTTGCCTGTGATTGTTTTTTTAACTTGTAAAGCTGTATATTCACTAAAATTCCCATAAGTTTGTAAGATTTTAAGCAACATTGCTCCACGAAATTGTGCGAGTTTTAAAACACTTTGCGGATTATAAGCAAAAAATATATTTTCAACTGCCACACTAGCATTTGGAACTTTTTCAAAAATCATTTCTAAAGCTTCGTTTAATTCTAAAATATTATCTATTAATTCTTTACTCTTAAATCTTATTAGACCTGCTTCTAAAAGAGTATTTATGCTGCCATTTTTTTCTAAAAGACAATATCCACAAAATCTAGTTCCTGGGTCAAATCCTAAAATTTTCATATGTGAAATCCTTGTGAAATTTATGTGTAATTATAAAAAATATATTGATATTTTCAATATTTTAGCATTGTAAAATAAATTTCACAAAACAATAAATTTACAATTTTAATAGAATAAAAATCGACAAAATCATCAAAAATATAATTAAAAAACCATACTTAAGATTATAAATAATTTCACAAAATAATAAAAAACGTGAAATATTTTATAAATTTGTGAAAATATATGAAATTTAAAAGATAATAAATAATTGTTTATTTACCTTAATAACGGATAATTCCGAAACTTTTTACATAAATTTCTTAAATTTCACATCATCAAAGGTAAAAATAAAATTAGGATTAAAAAAATGATTAACAATATTATAGAAAAACTAAAAAATGAAATAGGAGAAAGTCAATTCAAAAATTATTTTGAAATATGTGAAATAAAAGAAAACGATAATAATATAAATATAAAAGCACCTAATCAATTTATAGCAAAACATATAGAAACAAAATTTAAAAATATAATAAAAAATATAATTCAAAGTATAAGTTCAAATGATTATCAAATTAATATTTATATAAAAAACCAAGAAAATAATCAAAACAAAAAAGAAGTAAAATTAGCAAATATAAAAAAACAAATTTCAATTTTAAATGAAAGTTATACATTTAATAATTTTATTGTAGGTAAAAATAATAGATATGCTTATGAAATTTGTAAAGCAATAACTAATGAAAATAAATTTGGTAAAGATTTTAATCCAATATTTATACATTCAAATACAGGTTTAGGTAAAACTCATTTATTACAAGCTAGTGGTCATGAATGTTTAGAAATAGGTAAAAAAGTAATATATAAAACTTCTAAAGGATTTATGAACGACTATCAAAATGCATTAATGTCAAAAAAATTTGATAATTTTAATAACCAATATAAAGATTGTGATTTATTATTAATTGATGACGTTCAATTTCTAGGTAATACCGATAAAATTCAAGAAGAATTTTTTCATATTTTTAATGATATTATTCAAAGAAATGGTCAAATAATAATGACTTCAGATGTGGCACCTAAAAATTTAAATGGAATTGAAGAAAGATTAAAATCAAGATTTGGTAATGGTGTAATAACAAATATTGATGTCCCTGATTTAGATACTAAAAAAGCAATAATTAAGAAAAAAAGTCAAGTAAATGATATATATTTAAATGATGAAATGATAAATACAATAGCTAATTATATAGGTGAAAATATTAGAGATTTAGAAAGTATTATTACTAATATAAGAGGAATACATTTATTTACAGGACAAGAAATAACATTAGAATTAGTAAAAAATCAAATAAAAGAATATGTAAAAGAAAAACAAAAAAATATAGAAATTGAAGATATTTTTAATGTTATAAGCTATGAATTTAATATAAAAATTAATGATATAAAATCAAATTCCAAAAAACAAAATATAGTTAAGGCAAAAAGAATAGCAATATTTTTAGCAAAAGAATTAATATCAAATTCAATTAGTCAAATAGCGACTAATTTTCAAATGAAAGACCATAGTGCTGTATCAAAACATATTAAAAAAATTAATGAAATTCTTATAAATGATGATTCTTTTAGAGAAAATGTTGAAATTTTAAAAAATAAAATTATAAATTCAAAAAATAAAGAATATTAATAAAAATTGATAGAATACATAAAAAGGATTAAAAATGGAAATAATAATTGATAAAAAAAGATTAGAAAATATAGCTTTAATAGTTAGTAATTATGTTGAAAAAAAAGATAATACAAGTACTAATTCACAAATACAATTGATAGCTTTTGATAATGAATTAACTCTTAGAGCAAGTGATACTGAAATTGGTATTGAATATAAGATTAGAAATTGTAATGTATTAGAAAATGGTTCAATTTTTATAAATGGCAAAAAATTTATAGATATTTTAAAAAGCCTAAACAATGATAATATAAAAATTAAAAAATTAGAAAAATCTATAAAAATTACTCAAAATAAAACTAATTTTTCTTTACCTATAATAAATAAATATGATTTTAATTTTATTGAAAATAATTATGAAAAAAATCCTATATTAATATCGTCAAATGAGTTAAATAAAGGATTTAAAATGATTGTTCCAGCAATAGATAATAACGGAACTTCATTTCAATTTTCTTGTGCATGTATAGATATTTTAAAAAATAAAATAATTTTTGTAGGAACTGACTCAAAAAAATTAAATTTATATACTATTGAATCAAATAATGATAATGAAGATAGAATAATTATTACAAAAAAATCTATTTTAGAATTAATGAAATTATTAAATGAAGAAGTAAAGGTTTATAAAAATAAAACATATTTTATAATTGAAAATGATAATTTTATGTTTTATACAAAATTAGCTTTAATCGATTATTTACCATATAAAGATGTTATACCACAAAGAGAACCTACACAATTATTAAAATTAAATAATGAAAGTTTTTTAAATGAAATAAAAAAATTAAGTGCAGTTTCAATGAAAACAGAATTAACATTTGAAAATAATAAAATAATATTTAAAAATAATTCTATTGATGGAAATGATTTAAATGAAACAAATGTAGTAAGCGAATTAGAAATAAATTCAAATATTGATGAAACTTTTGAAATAAATTTAACTAATAAATATATGATGGATTTTTTAAACTTAAATGAAAATGAAAACTTTGATTTTAAATTTTTTGCAAAAACAGCTCCAGTTATTTTTGAAAGTAAAAATTTTATGTCAATAATAACAGTAAATAAAAACTAAGGATAAATAATGCAAGAAAATTATGCAGAAAGTAAAATTAAAGTATTAAAAGGACTAGAAGCAGTTAGAAAACGCCCTGGAATGTATATTGGCGATACTAACTTTAATGGTCTTCATCATATGGTTTATGAAGTAGTTGATAACTCTATTGATGAAGCTATGGCTGGCTTTTGTAATACTATTGATATTGAAATTACCAAAGAAGGTTCTTGTATAGTTACTGATAATGGTCGTGGAATTCCTGTTGGAATTCACCCAACTGAAAATATCTCAACTCTAACCGTTGTTTTAACCGTTCTTCACGCTGGTGGAAAATTTGATAAAGATACTTATAAGGTTAGTGGTGGTTTGCACGGCGTTGGTGTATCGGTTGTAAATGCACTTTCATCTAAATTAATTGCAACCGTTAAAAGAGATGGAAATACTCATAGACAAGAATTTTCTAAAGGTATTCCAACAAGTGAGCTAGAAATAATCAAAACAACTAATCGCACAGGAACTAGCATAGAGTTTTTCCCTGACCCTGAGATATTTGAAGTAGTTGAATTTGATTATGATACTTTAGCTAAGAGATTTCGTGAATTAGCATATCTAAATCCACAAATTACTATTAATTTTAAAGACCAAAGAAATGGTAAAAGCGAAACTTATCATTATGATGGTGGTATTTCTCAATTTGTAACTGATTTAAATAAAAAAGAAGCTGTTACAAATGTAATTGCATTTAATGATGAAGCAGAAGATGTAGTTGTAGATATTGCACTAATGTATAATGATACTTATAGTGAGACTTTATTTTCATTCGTAAATAACATTAAAACTGCAGATGGTGGAACTCACGAAGCAGGCTTTAGAATGGGGCTTACAAAGGTAATTACAAGTTATATTGAAGCAAATGCAGCTGCTAGAGAAAAAGATATAAAAATAACAGGCGAAGATACTAAAGAAGGACTTATTGCAATAGTTAGTGTAAAAGTTCCTGAACCACAATTTGAAGGACAAACTAAAGGTAAATTAGGTAGTTCTTATGTTCGTGGTATAGTAAATAAAATTACAAACGATGCTTTAACTAAATTCTTTGAAGAAAATCCAAACGATGCTCGTGCTATTATGAATAAAGCTTTAATGGCTGCAAGAGGTCGTGAAGCAGCAAAAAAAGCAAGAGAATTAACTCGTAAAAAAGAAAGCATAAGTGTAGGGACTTTACCTGGAAAATTAGCTGATTGTTCTTCAAAAGACCCTGAAATTAGAGAAATATATTTAGTAGAGGGTGATAGTGCGGGTGGTTCTGCTAAACAAGGAAGAAATAGGGAATTTCAAGCGATTTTACCTTTAAAAGGAAAAATCTTAAATGTTGAAAAATCACACCTTGATAAAATCTTAAAATCTGATGAAATTAAAAATATGATTACGGCATTTGGTTGTGGAATAGGCGATGATTTTGATATAGAAAAATTAAGATACCATAAAATTATCATTATGACAGATGCTGATGTTGATGGTTCTCATATTCAAACTCTAATTCTTACATTTTTCTTTAGATTTATGCAAGAATTAATTAGAAATGGACATGTATATTTAGCTCAACCACCATTATATCGCTATAAAAAAGGTCAAAGAAAAGAAATATATTTAAAAGATGAAAAAGCTTTAAATGATTATTTGATTGAAACTGGAGTTGAGAATTTAGAATTTAGTGGAATTGGAACAAATGATTTAAAAGATTTCTTAAAGGTTGTAGCAGCTTATAGAAGTATTTTAAATGAGCTTAAAAAACGCTTTAATGTGATTGAATTAATTAGACATTATGTTGAAAATCCTGATATTTTAGCTCTTAATATGCAAGAGATTTTTAAAGTATCAAAAGAATTTTTAGAAGCAAAAGGATTTAATATATTAAATCATTATCTTAGTGAAGATGAGATTAAAATCTATGTTCAAACTCAAAATGGTTTAGAAGAAATAGTTGTAAATAATGATTTATTTTATAGTCCATATTTTGAAGAAGCTTCTTATATTTATAAAAAAATTGAAGAAAGAAATATTTTTAATGATAAAGATTTCTTAGAAGTTCTTGATGAAGTTGAAAAAAATGCTAAAAAAGGAACTTATATTCAGCGTTATAAAGGTCTTGGTGAGATGAACCCAGAACAATTATGGGAAACTACAATGGACCCTGAAAATCGCCGTTTAATTCAAATTAGTGTTGATGATTTTGATAGGGCTAGTGGAGTGTTTAATTTATTTATGGGAGATGAAGTTGAACCTCGCCGTGAATATATTCAAGCACACGCTAAAGATGTAAAACACTTAGATATATGACAATTAGTAAAAAAATTGAAAGAAAAAATAGGCAAGATGCAGCTATTAAGCTCATTATGCCTTTATTACTATTAGTTTTTTCAAGTGTTTATTTATTTCAGTATATAAATATTGATTTAGATTTATTTAATGTTTTATTTATACTATGTTTAATATTTTTATATTTTTATTATTTTATTTTTATAATTTACTCAGTTATAAAAAAAAATGTTATTGACGAAAAAACTGGGACTTTATTACAAAGTGAATTTAAAAAATATCTAAATAATGATGATAATGTCGTATTTTTTACTATTTTGAATATAAATGACATTAAACTTAGATTAGGTTTTGAAAATACCGATAGAATTTTAATGAAATTAATTAATAAATTTTATTCATGGAATGAAAATTTAATTATAGGTAGAATTACGACTTCAGATTTTATGATTTTAAGTTCTATTAATTATAAAATATTGCAGCATGAAATAAAAAAAATTTTTTTTGATATAAAAAAAAATAGAATAGATGGAATTGATTTAAAAATAGAATTTTCAATGGTAAAATCAGACAGAAATTTTACAAAATTATATCTTGAAGCTCAAAATAAATTAAAAGATAAAATTGATGTAGAAACAGAAAATATTATATCAAATAGCATTGATTTGTCTATTAGAAAAAGTGATTATACGATAAAGTTACAGCGTTTAATGGGTGATGAAGAAATTTATTATATTAATTATAAAATTAATACTGATTATCCAGAAAAATTATCACAAAATAAATTAGAAAATTTAATTATTAAACAGAATTTAGAATATAACTATTATATAAATTTGTTAAATTATTTAAGCATTAATTATAATTTTAATAATAGAGTAATTATCAAAATTTCAGCTGATTTTTTAAGGAATTTAAAATTTTTATTGTTTTTAGAAGAATATTTTAAAGAAAATAATTATATAAAAAATAAAATTATTTTTGAATTTTATGAGAATGAATTATATTATGATTTGTCAAGTTTTGAAGAAATAATTAAAGAATATCAAAAATTAGGTGTATCATTTGCTTTGAATCGTATAGGATTATCTACTTCATTAGAATATTTAAAAAGATTTGATTTTGAATTTGGAATATTTGATATTGAATTCAATAGAAAAATACAAAATCAAAAATATTTTTTGATATATAAAAATTTGCATGATTTATGTAAAAGCCTAAATATCAAAACTATTATGAGATTTATTGATAATAAAAATCTACTTGATTTAACAAAAGATATTAAATTTGATTATTATCAAGGCTTTTTATTTTATAAGGACAAAAATCTTAAGGAGATGAAATGAAAGAAAAATTAAAATACGGACAAAAAGAAATAAAAAAAATTAAAGGTAAAAAATTAGAGCGTTGGGAAAATAAGCAAAAAAATGATTATGTTATTAAAATAACTCTACCTGAATTTGCTTGTCTTTGCCCAAGAAGTGGTTATCCTGATTTTGCAACATTATATTTAGAATATATACCTAATAAATGGGTAGTTGAACTTAAAGCAATTAAACTTTATGTTAATTCATTTTATAACAAAAACATAAGCCACGAAGATAGTATAAATAAGATTTATAATACTCTTAAAAAGCGTTTAAAACCAAAATATATTAAATTAGTTGGAGATTTTAATCCTCGTGGTAATGTTCATACGGTGATTGAGTGCTGCTCTGATACGGAAATTAAAAAAGAAAAGAAAAAAGATAAAAAGGATAAATAATGATTAGTCCAGAGCTTGTTTTACATATTTTTAAGGCTGCTTCAATTTCAAGATGGAATGATTTTCCTAGAATTTGTAATTTAGTTGAACTTGATAAACAAGCTCATAAGGCTATTATTGCTTATTTTTTAGCAAAAAGTGAAAAAGACATTGATATGAGATTTTTACTTGATGCTATTGTTGTTGAGTTTATTTCTCGTGTAATAGTTACTGATATTCGCCCTGATGTATTAAATGAAATCAAAAAAACAAAACAAAAAGAATTAGATGAATGGATACAAAAACAATTTAGTTTAATCAATAAAAACGATGATTTTTTAAAAATTTTTAATGATTATTATAATGATAAAACTCACGAAAAAGAAAAATTTATTTTAAAAGCAGCAGGGTATTTATCAACTAGATATGAGTTTTCATTTATATATCCAAATGTTAGTAATTATAAAGAAATTAAAGCTAAGTTAGATGAAGAATTAGAAGATTATTTAGAAATTTTAGCAGTTCAAAAAATATCATTAAATCAAAAATTAGCTAAGGTAATTGATTTAAGTGGTCGTTTAAGATTTCAAAAGCGTTGGGCTCAAACTCCTAGAATTCCTGAAACAAGTGTTTTAGGACATATGTTAGTAGTAGCTGTTTTAAGCTATTTTTATTGTCTTAAAATAAAAGCTTGTGATACTAGATTTATTAGTAACTTCTTTTGTGCTATTTTTCACGATTTACCAGAAAGTCTTACAAGAGATATTATTACACCTGTTAAATACGGAATTGATGGGCTTAGTGAGATAATAAGTGATTATGAGCTTAAATTAATTGATGAAAAGATTTTACCTTTTGTGCCTAATAATATAAGAGCTGAATTTGCTTATCTTTTAGGAATTTATAATGAAGATGGTAAGATTAAAAAAGATGAATTTAAAAATAGAATAAATAAAGAAAATGTAAAAATTATTCAAAATCCTAACGATTATAATGAAGATTGTTTTAATACAATTGATGGAAAAATGCTTAAAGCTTGTGATAAAACTGGAGCTTTTTTAGAAGCAATTATTTCTAATTATTACGGCGTTAAATCTAAGGATTTAAAAAATGGTTATTCAAAGATTTTAAATGATTTTAAAGAAAATCCTAAAATTGGTGAAGTAAATTTTTATGAAATGTTAAAAGAATTTGAAGAGTTTTTTACAAACCCAAGCCAAGAGACTTGCGGCACACACTCATAAAAAGTGCTCTGCTATGTTCCCATCCTGAAGCTCTGCTTTTTACAAACATTGCACAAGGCTTGACTTGAGAAAACGCATTTTAAGATAAAATGACTTAATAGAGGGTAAATGAAATTAGATTTTATATATAAATTTATAGCAAATGTTCAAAATACTTTTTTAGGAACTAATAATTCATTAAATTATAGAGCTAAATTAATTGCTTCAATGGTAGCTGTACTTAAAGATAATAAACCTGAATTAGACAATATAATAAGAGATATATCAAATGAAATTTATAAGAAAAAATTACAAAGAGAAATTTTCTTAGTTACCATAAAAGATTATATTTTAATAGCTAGATCTGATTGTTTAGGGGTTGATAAATTATTAAAGGATATTTTGAAATTAACAAAGCAAAATCCAAAATATATTAATAAGATAAATTTCGTTCAATTAGATAAATTGATTTTAAGAAAACATTCAAAAGAAAATGAAATAGAAATAGAAAATTACGCTCAAATTAGAGTTTTAGAATTTTTAAAAAACGAAGTTATTAAATAAAATTATATACAATAAAAAAAACTGATAGGAAAAAGTATGGCTAAATTTATATTTGTAACAGGTGGAGTTTTAAGCTCACTTGGTAAAGGAATTGCAGCAGCTAGCATTGCAAGTTTATTAAAACAAAGTGGATTAAAGGTAAGTATTTTAAAGGCTGACCCTTATATAAATATTGACCCAGGAACTATGAGCCCACTTGAACACGGAGAAGTTTTTGTTACAAAAGATGGTGCAGAAACTGACCTTGATTTAGGACATTATGAAAGATTTTTAGATGAAGATTTAACTCATCTTAATAACTTTACTACAGGAAAAGTATATCAAAGCGTAATTGAAAAAGAACGCCGTGGAGAATATCTAGGTAAAACTATTCAAGTAATTCCACACATTGTAGGCGAAATTGCTAGTAGAATGGAAGCAGCGGCTTTAAATCAAGATGTTTTAGTAGTAGAAATTGGTGGAACGGTTGGGGATATTGAAGGCTTACCATTTCTTGAAGCAATTCGTTCTTTAGGACTTAAATACGGAAAAAATAATGTATTTTACGCACATTTAACTCTTGTTCCTTTTATAAAAGTAGCAGGAGAATTAAAAACTAAACCAACTCAACATTCAGTTGGAGAATTAAGAAGAATAGGTATTAGTCCTGATATGATAATAGCTCGTAGTGAAATCCAACTAGGCGATGAAATAAAAGAAAAAATTGCAAAGAGTTGTGGTGTAGAAATTGATTGTGTAATAGAAAGTATTGATGCAAAAAGCATATATCAAATTCCACTTAAATTTTTAGAGCAAAATATACTTTTACCTATTGCAAAACATTTAAATCTAAAGCTAAAAACTCCTAATTTAAAAGAGTATGAAGCATTAACAGAAAAAATAATTAATCCAAGCAAAAAAGTTAAAATTGCTTTCGTAGGAAAATATATAGATTTAAAAGAAAGTTATAAATCTTTAACAGAAGCACTAATTCACGCAGGCGCAAATCTTGATACAAAAGTAGAAATTAATTGGATAGATAGCGAAGAATTAAAAGATGAAAATGATTTAGCTGGAAATGATGGAATACTTGTAGCTGGTGGATTTGGACAGCGTGGTGTTGAAGGTAAAATCAAGGCTATTAAATACGCTCGTGAAAATAATATTCCATTTTTAGGAATTTGTCTTGGAATGCAGCTTAGTTTAATTGAATTTGCTAGAAATGTTATAAAACTTGATGATGCTAATTCAACTGAATTTGATGAGAATACTAAAAATCCTATTGTTTATTTAATTGATGAATTTATTAATCAATCAGGTTCAAAAGAAATCAGAACAATAAAAACTCCATTAGGTGGGACTTTAAGACTTGGTGAATATGTTTGTAATATAAAAGAAGGCACACTTTTAAGTAAGTTATATAATTCTAAAGTAGCTTATGAAAGACATCGCCATCGCTATGAAGCTAACTCAAAATATCGTGATTTATACGAGCAAAATGGACTTATTATTAGTGGAGAATCAAATGGACTTATTGAAGCTATTGAAAATACAAATAATGATTTCTTCGTAGCCGTTCAATATCATCCTGAATTTACTTCAAGGCTAACTAAAGCAAATCCTGTCATCTTAGGCTTTATTAGACAATGCTTGCACTAAATAAAACTAAAATTAAGCAGGTTTTAGAAGATAGATTTAAAAACGATTTTCATAAAAGCCTTAGCACTATTCCAAAACCTCATACCTTTAAGGATATGAATAAAGCAGCAATTAGAATAGCTAAGGCAATAAAAAATAAAGAAAAAATAGCAGTAGTAGGAGATTATGATGTAGATGGCATAGTATCTTCTACTATTATGAGTGAATTTTTTGCTAATTTAGGTGTAGAAATAATTGTTAAAATTCCAAATCGTTTTAGCGATGGATACGGAATTAGCGAAGATATAGTGAGTAATTTAGACGCTAGCTTAATAATCACGGTTGATAATGGAATAGTAGCGTATGAAGCTGCAAATAAATGTAAAGAATTAGGTATAGATTTAATAATAAGCGATCATCACACCCCAGGAGATACTTTACCAAATGCTTATGCTGTAATTAATCCAAAAAGAGATGATTGTGAGTTTTCTAAGCATATTAATTGTGAGATTTGCGGGGCACAAGTAGCTTGGTGGCTATGTGGGGCTATTAAAAAAGAATTAGATATAGAATACAATATGGCTAGTTTTTTAGATTTATTGTGTATTGCAATTGTTGCTGATATGATGAATTTAAATGATTTAAATCATATACTAGTTCGTTATGGCTTAAAAGAGTTAAATAAATTAAATCGTCCTGCTTTTGTAGTTTTAAAAGAAAAATATAAAAAGAAATTCTTTGATTATGAGAGTATTCCATTTTTAATAGCACCATTATTAAATGCTAGTGGAAGAATGGATGATGCTAGTATTTCTTATAAATTTTTAAGAGCTAATGATTATTTAAGTGCTTGTGAATATTTAAATATAATAGAGCAGTTGAATATGGAAAGAAAAGGAGAAGAAAAGCAAAGTTATGAAGAAGCTAAAAAATTTGTAAATATTGATGAAAATGTAATAATAGCTTATTCAAAACATTGGCATAAGGGCATTTTAGGAATAGTTGCTGGAAAATTAGCTAAAGAGTATAATAAACCTAGTTTTGTTTTTAATATTGAAGATGACTTAGCAAAAGGAAGCGCAAGGAGTGTTGCAAATATTGATATTTTAGAATTATTACAACAAAATAGTGATATTTTAGAAAGTTTTGGCGGACATAAAGCAGCAGCTGGGCTTAGTATAGATGTGAATAATTTAGAAAAATTTAAAAATAATTTAAACAATACTGATTTTTCTAAAAATATTTTATATTGTGATACTAATTCTACTTTAGGTGAATTAGATTTTAGTGAGATTGACATGGAATTATTGGATATTTTAAGTAGTTATGAGCCATTTGGTCAAGGCAATGAAAAACCTTATTTTATTAGCAAAAATATTCAGATTAAAGACATAAGCATTCTTAAAAATAGGCATTTGAAATTTAGCGCTATTCAAAAAAATTATAAATTTGATGCAATTTATTTTAATTGCGATTATTATCCGAAAGATAATGAAATAGTTAATATTCATTATTCTTTACAAAAAAATTATTTTAAGATTAATCCGACTATACAATTAAATGTTATAAATATTTATAAATAATTATCTAATTTTTTTTATTGTAGTATTGTTTATTTTGTATATTTTAGATGATGAATTTTGCTGAAATTTATTATCTACTATGATATTTGCTATACTTTTTGCATATTCTAATGAAAAATTATTACCATGTAAATTTGCAGAGCTTGAATATAAAAAATCAAAATTTTTTAAAAATTCACTATGTTTTGTATCTTTTATAACTCTAAAAGATATATTGTTTTTATATATAAATGTTGTTTTTTTTGACCTTCTTATTTGATTTTTAAATTTATTTGGAATAGAAGTTTTATTTTTAAGACTTGTAAAGTAATAACTAGTCATTATACACGGTTGATTTATATTTCTTTTTTTTACTAAATTTATTTCAATTTCGCTTTTACTTAGAAAACCAGCCGTTGTATCAGTTTGTGCTAAATAAATCATTTAATTTTCCTCAAAACATATATTTTTTTGATTTTATATTTGTTTTATAAATAAATTTATGTAAAATCATTATTTTAAAATAAATATAGGTTGTATAATGGATAAAAAGATTAAAAAAATATTACAAGACTTAGATTTAAATTTATACCTTTTAGCAGCTATATTATGTTCTCATTTTGTGTATTTATTTGTATTTTTATTTAATGAGATATATGAAATGGTATATTTTAATATATACTCTATTTTTAATTATATTTTTGTTATGTATTTATATTATAAAGGTAATCCAAATATAGTTTTTATACTAACATTTATTGAAATTTTCTTTCATCAAGTTTTTGGTATATTATATGTAGGTTATAATAGTAACTTTACTATAGTTTTAATGTGTTTATTTTTCTTACAATTTAGTTTTTTTTCATCTTGGCTACCAAAAATATTTATTACTATATTTTTAATAATATGTATATTTTTGATATATAATTATAGAAATGATTTTATAGGAATTTATAATTCAAAACAAGATTTGATTTTTCATATTAATATTTTAGTTTCTGTCATTTATATGATTGCTTATGGTATTTTAGCTAGTATTACTAGTAATAAAAATATATCTGATTTAGCCCGTTTAATTTATAAAGATTTTTTAACAGGGCTTTATAATAGAAAATATTTTGAAGAAAAAATAGTTCCTAATATTGATAATTCTAATAATGTTTTATTAGCTATATGTGATGTTGATAATTTTAAACATATTAATGATACTTATGGTCATGATGTTGGAGATTTAGTTTTAAAAGCAATATCATCTGTAATTTTATATGAAGTAACTGACAAAAATGGAATAGTTGCAAGGTGGGGTGGGGAGGAATTTATTTTAAAAATTAATGTTAAAGATGATAAAGAAGCACAAATTTATATGGAAAATATCAAAAATGCAGTAAGTAAACAAAAAGTATCTAGACATAATATTATATCTACCATAACAATTGGTGGTTTATTTATTAAAAAACCAAATAAAAATAAATTTCTTTCTTATTTTAAAATCGTTGATAAAGAATTATACCACGGTAAAAGAAGTGGTAAAAATGTAGTAAATATACAAGCTATATAATAAAGTGGAAAAACCACTTTATTTTGTAATGCTTTTTAGATATACACTAGCACAATCTTTGCTTAGCTCTCTAATTTTTAGCATAAAATCTTGCCTTTGAGTAACACTTATAGCACCTCTTGCATCAAGTGTATTAAATAAATGTGCGCATAATAAACAAAAATCATATGCTGGTAAGCTATATCCTTTATCTAAAATCATTCTAGATTCTTTAAATGATATATCAAACATTTCTTTAAGTCTTGTAGCATCAGCTAATTCAAAATTGTATGTGCTATATTCAAATTCACTTTGTTTATGGATATCAGCATATTTTAAACCACCACCCCAGTTTATATCATAAACATTATCAATATCTTGAATATACATAGCAAGGCGTTCAAGTCCATAAGTAATCTCCGCACTAACCATAGGAGTAGCAAATCCACCAACTTGCTGAAAATATGTAAATTGAGTAACTTCCATACCATCAAGCCATACTTCCCAACCAAGTCCCCAAGCACCAAGTGATGGGCTTTCCCAGTTATCTTCTACAAAACGAATATCATGTTTACTTAAATCCAATCCTAATGCTTTTAAACTATTTAGATATAAATCTTGAATATTTGCAGGACTTGGTTTCATTAATACTTGAAATTGATAATAAGCACCTAAGCGATTTGGGTTATCTCCATATCTTCCATCGGTTGGACGTCTTGATGGTGCTACATAGCACACATTGTGTGGAGTAGGGTTTAACGCCTTTAAAAATGTTTGAGTATGAAATGTCCCAGCACCTGATGGAAAATCATATGGTTGAATTAAAGCACAACCTTGTTCGCACCAGTATTTTTGTAAATTTAAAATAATTTCAGAAAAAGTCATTTGTAAGCCTTTTAGATAAATTTTTCAAATAATACAAGATTAATTTAAATATAATTAAAATTTAAGTATATTAAGAAAGAAATAAAGTTTTATATTTAATTTTTATGAGTTATTTTTTAATTATAAATAGAGGAGGGGGTTATGAAAAAGATTTTAATTTTATTGTGTTTTGCTTTTAATCTACTTGCTATAGATTTAGAAATTTTAAAAGAATATAGCGATAATTATATTGACGCTTTACATTCGTTTCTTCATAAATGTAAATATAAACCAAACATTGCTACTAATTGTGATAAAAAAGATGAATTTGTAAAATATTTTAAAGATGAATGTGAAAAAGGAAATGGAGAATTTTGTTCTGCTATAGGTAAAATATATAAAGATGAACTAATAAAAAGTGATGATAAAATAAAAGATAGTATAAATTATTATAAAAAAGCTTGTAATTTAAAAGTAGCAACATCTTGCTATATTATTGGCACAACTTATGAAATAATGAATTTAGATTCTAATAATGATGAAGAAAAAAAATCTTTATTAAAAAATGCAATGGAATATTATAAAAAATCTTGCGACTTAGGATTTAAATTTTCTTGCACACAAATTCAAACTATTGAAAAAGAGCAAAAGCAAGAAAAAAATAGCAAATATTATTATATAGCCTTATTTATTATCGTTATTTTTCTTATTAGAATGTTTTTTAAAAATAAATCTAAGAATATGTAATGCTAGGACTTTTAATCCTAGCATTTAAATTAAATTATGCCTTGAAATGATAATTCAATATTAGTTTTTTCGCGTGCTAAAATAACTTTCATCATATTATACGCAAGAACATTGCGTCTAATTAATTTTCTTTCTTTAATCAATGTATCCTCAGAAACATTAACAGCGTCTAGCAAACTACTACCAGAACCACTAGCGATTAAATCTACAAGTGCTGCTATAAATTCAACTTTACTACCTAAACCCTCTGCAAGAGTTTTAAACACATTAGCACTTTGTATAATCCTATTTGTCCTAATTATATCCTTACCCATTTGATTAACAATTTCAATTATTTTTGGCGTTACATCTTTTGCTTCATAGTCATCAACACTATATCCTAACTCCTCACGAGTATAAAACGCTTTTAAAAATGCATACGCAACTGCTTGTTTTTCACTAAAACTTAAAGACATATCTATTACATCACTCATTTTAATTCTCCTATTTGTTTATTTTCATTAAATGTATTTGTATTGTTATCGCCAACACTTAAAAGATTATTACAACCAACAATCATAAGAATAAACGACAATAAAACTAATAATTTTTTCATACACAATCCCCTTTATTTTGTAATTCAGACTAAAAAGGATTATTATTCTTTTATTATGTAATTCAAATTTTTTAAAAACTACTCACCTAATGCTAAATTTTTAATATAAAAATCCCTTTGTTAAAAAAGATAATATATATCAAAAAAACCGATTAAAAATATTGCTATTTTTAATAAAAATTTTGTTGTTTTGCTCTAATTAGAGACTTTGTATAAATGAATAATAAAAAGTAGTTGTTTAATCTGAATTACGGAGAAATTATAGCAAGTTAATCCTTAAAAAAATATATAATTTTTTTGAATTTTTTCTTAAATTTAATAACAAAAAAAATTAATAAATATTATCAATAAAATATTATAAATTTTATGAATTTAGCACATAATTTTTTAATTTATTTAATTAAAAAAATAATATTTAAAACCATTTTAGTTTAAATAATGTTAAATTGAATTTTTACATAAAGTATTAACTTTTATTTAAAAAATTATAAAAATATTTATTTATAAAACAATATTATTTTAAAAGTTTAGGATTTAGTATTAAATAATATTTGAATGAATGCTTAAAATTTGCGAATACTATAATTTAATTTTTATATTTATATATAAATTTAAGTTGTTTTTATTAAATAAGTTTTTAAGTATTAAAAATATTTTTAATATTTTATATTGTTTAAGCTTTATTTAAGGTAAAATATATATAATTTTGTTTTTATTTTGCGGGAATAGCTCAGTGGTAGAGCATAACCTTGCCAAGGTTGGGGTCGCGAGTTCGAACCTCGTTTCCCGCTCCATATTTTATAGTTAGCTTGGTCGCCCAGGTGGCGGAAATGGTAGACGCAAGGGACTTAAAATCCCTCGGTAGTTTTTACCGTGCCGGTTCAAGTCCGGCCCTGGGCACCACTTAAAGGTGATATAGCCAAGCGGTAAGGCATGGGCCTGCAAAGCCTTGATCCTCGGTTCAAATCCGAGTATCACCTCCAATAATTTTTAGGAGAAAATATGAAAGTAGCTTTGTGTGTTCTTTTATCTTTTGTGTTTATCGCTTGTTCTAATACTTGGACTGGGATTAAGCAAGATTCTTCTAATGCTGGTCAATGGACTAAGGAAAAAATCAACTCTGGTGCTAGATACATAGAAGAAAAAACTAGATAACTTTCGGGAGATGGCTGAGTGGTCGAAAGCGGCGGTCTTGAAAACCGTTGAGGTGCAAGCCTCCAGGGGTTCGAATCCCTTTCTCCCGGCCACTTCCTTTTTATTCATTAATTTTTTTTTAATTTGTGTTGAATTTATATTTATTTTTATAATTATATAGTTTTAATGCAATATTTAAAAAAATAGCTCAAAAGAGATAAAATTGTATATTAAAACTAGTTTTTTATGTAATACAGTAGGATATTTTTTATCTAATCTATTATTATATCATTAACGGATATAAGGAGTTTTTTTATGCTATCATTATTTTATAAAAAGACAATTAGGATTAATAAATATGAAAAATAAATTTCATATGAGCTTAGAATACAACATATGTTTAGCAAAAAGAAATATCGTAGATAATATCTATAAAAGTGCGAGACTTGAGGGAATTAATGTAACTTTTCCACAAGTAGAAGCTATTTATAATGGTGCAAGCGTGGGCAATCTAAAGGTAGATGATATTGTAGCTATTAACAACCTTAAATACGCTTGGTATGTTCTTTTTGATACTATAAATTATCCTGAAGTTGATTTTGCTTATATTTGTAAAATGAACAAGACTATAGGTGCAAATTTAATCTATCAATCAGGCTACATAAGGCAATTTGATGTGGTTATTGGCGGAACAACTTACAAACCTAAAATGCCACATAAAGAGGAAATTATAGAAGAATTAAACGAAATACAAAAAATCGCAAATGCTACACAAAGAGCAATAACATTAATGCTATATCTAATGAGAAGACAAATTTTTATTGATGGTAATAAAAGAACAGCTATTTTATGTGCTAATAAGGTTTTAATTAGTAACGGAGCAGGTTTAGTAAATATACCTGTTGAGCTTATTAGTGAGTTTAAAGAAAAATTAATTAAATATTATGAAACAAATGAAATGAAAGATATTATGGATTTTACTTATAAAAATTGTATTGATGGATTTAATAGCGTAGAGCCTAGTATTGAAGAAAAGCTTGAGAGTGAAAAAAATGATGAAATGTTTAATCAATACATAGCACAATCTTATAAAAATAAATTGTTTTAAAGAATATGAGATATAAAATTAATATTATTTCTTAATGATAAAGCCTTTGAAGATATTTTTTTTTATTTTTCTTGTTTAAATGGTTTTTATTAATTAAAATATTATAAATATGTTTAAGAAAGGATTTATGTAATAATTTATAATCTCATTTTTTTTAACTTTAAGAATAATTTATTTAAAAATGTTCTTTCAATATTTTTCACATAGATTTTTTTAAAGGTTTTTAAAAGGACTTTGAAGTTTATTTAATAAGCTTTTATAAATATTTTTTAAAAGTATTTTAAAAAAGTATAAAACAAAAACTTTTATTTCATATACTTTGTAAAGTATTTACATTTTACAAAAATTAAGCTTAAATAAGGAGCATATAAAGCTTTCAACTTATTTCACATCACTTAAAGTTTATAGTTTATATAAAAGTTTTAAACTAATTTAAATTATTATTAAGTTTTTTAAAAATATTTTTATTAAATTTAAATTGATAATTTTTATTTACACACTTTCATAATATTAAGTAAAATTTATTATCAACGAGTAAAGAGAAATAGTTGCCATATATATGTAATGCTAAATTAATAAACTTATATTCATTTGTAGAAGTGTTTTATATAAAATAAATTACTTTAATATTATTAATGTTTTATTGTAAAAAAACTTCCACCACTACCACTCATAAAAAATCCTAATTTTGCTAATTCTTTTACTTTTTGGTAAATTTTTTCACAAGGTAATAATAAATCATTTAAAAAATAATTAGAATGTTTTAATAATTCTATGGTATTTAAATTTTTTAAATCATCTGATTCATAGTATATAGGATTTTTTGAAAATTCATAAAATACTTTTTGGGTAGAACATGGTTCTGAAAAATATATATTAAAATTACAATCACAATCTTTAAATTCGTTAATTATTTCTCCATAACCACTTACATTAGCTGCTTTACAATCACTTATAAAAAAGCTAACATCGGCACCGGTTTTTTTGGCTATTTCAAATTTATCAAAATTACCTAATTTTAATAATAATTTTATAAAACTAGCAGCATTAGAACTAGCGCCACCAAGACCAGCAAATGTTGGTATATTTTTGTGTAAAATAATGGCGTAATTTGTCAAAAAATCTAATTTGATTTTTTCTGGTATATTATTTAAAACTTTATCAAAAATATTACTTTCTGAATAAAAATTACTTAATAAATTTTCATTTATATAATAATATTTATTCATAATTTTATCTTTTTCAAAATGTTTTATAGGTTTCATTATTTGTTCTGATTTTTTACTAAAGAATGGAATTTCATATAATGATTTTTCTTTATATTTTAATAAATCTTTTTTTGGCAGCATATAAATTTCATCATATAAATTATCAAGTTTTATAAATCTTGAAGATAGCTGGTGATAATTGTTAATTTTTCCGGTAATCTTTAAAAAAATATTAATTTTCGCATACGATTTCATTGTTCTTATTTTTCAATTTTATTTAGTAAATAACTAATATTGTCATTTATTTCTATAATGCTGAAAGTTTCTCCTAAATTGATTTTATATATTCCATATTTTTTATTACTAAAATTTGATATATCTAATTTTTTTCCTAGTAAAATATCTTTTATATCTCCTAAATAATAGTTTTCCGCTAAATTTACACTATCAAAAGCATTGTATTCTTTAAATTTATTAAAATTACCTTCACTAACTCTTTGTAGTGAACTAAGTGTTCCAACTACATTTAAATAATTGCAAATTAATTGTGCATAAGAACGAACATATGTCCCTTTAGAAGCGATTAATTCAAATTTTATAAATGGATGAGAATAATATAGTAATTTTGCTTTTACATTCATAACACATGGATTTAGATTAAAATCTTCGTTATTTCTAGCTAATTCATAGGCTCTTTTTCCATTTATTTTTTTAGCACAAAATTTTGGTGGCGTATAAGTTATACTGCCTTGAAAATGAGAAAAAGCATCTTGTAATTGTTTTAAATTTAATTCTTCTACATTGTGTAAAGATATATTTTCATTATCAAAACTAGGACTATTAGCACCAAGCCATATTGTTGCATTGTATATTTTTGGTTCAAGATTAAAAAATCTAAATAATTTAGTATGTTTTTTACAAGCCATTAATAATGCCCCACTTGCAAATGGATCTAGTGTTCCAGAATATCCTAATTTTAGCTCAAGTTTTCGCCCTAATTTTTGAGCAAAATGATTTGAGCTAATATTAATCGGTTTGTTGGCTAAAAATATCATTATTATTTAAAAAATACTTTAATATTGTTATTTTCTAAACCATCACTAACAATATTTAATGTTGTTAGATTAATAGATATTAAATTTTCAACCTCCATCATATCAGGAAGACACATCATTTTTGTACTTGCTGGATTTTTAAATATTAATTGATTATTGTTTTGTTCTATAGAACCAAAAATTCTATTACATCCAACAAATAGGCCAAAATTATTATTATCAATTATTATAGACCATTCACCTGCAGTATTGTATGTTTTTAAATTTTGTTTATCTAATATTTTAGTAATTTTATATTCATTATTTTTTAAATATCTTTGTTCTTTTTTATCCATTTCTAAAATTCTATCTTTGCTAATAATGTTATCAATATTTACATCGTTTTTATTACAAGCAACAAAACATAAAGCTATCATACTTATAAAAAGACTTTTTTTCATTTATTTTCCTTTGCATTTTTTATACTTTCTTTTAATAAACCTTCGTCAGTTTTTCCTAATATATATAAATTTTCACCTAAATTTTGATATTTGCCATCTTTTATCATAACTTTGAATGGGAGTTGAATTTGTGTGTTGTATTTGATATCGTTAGCTATTGCTTCAACTATTAAATCAGCTCTTTTGTCATTAGTTAAAAAATAATAAGCATTATAATTTTTTGCAAATTCTTTTAATTTTTCATTATCAACTTCTTCAGCATATGAAAGTCCTAATATTATTAAATCATTTAGATTTTTAGACTGAATGTCAAATAACATAGGAGCTTCAGCTCTACAAGGCGGACAAAAAGTTCCGAAAATATCTATAATTAAAATTTTATCACTATCTACTAATGAAAATCCATTTTCAATTCTTTTTATTTTAATCTCTTGATTATCCCAACTTTTTAGTGTGATTATATCGCCAACTTTTATTTCTTTATTTGATTCACTGTTGCACGCAGTAAAAACAAATATAAATAAACTTAAAAATAATAATACTTTTTTCATATTTTTTCCTTAATAATTAAAATTTTCTTAAAAATACACAGTGTACCGGTATATTGTTTTTATTTAATTTGTAGTATTTAAATGCAATTTTATCCCCTATTTTTAAAGGGTTTTGCATATGCTCTATTGTAAATCCAGCACCTATACTAATATCAATTACTTCATTGTTTTCTGGTCGTTCTTCATCACCATCAATAGCTCTTGCTGCATTTGCTTTTTTCCATTTACACTGATAATTGCTTAATTTATTATTTTGTATATTTACCTTAGATATAACACAATTATCTTTATAAAATTTTCTAATTTTTATGATTTTTTCTTCTTTTGGAATATCGTATGTGGTTCCTTTTTTGTGAAGATATACTCCCTCAGAGCCATTAATTGTCGTAGTGTTGAAAAAATCTATAAAGTCTTTTTCATTATCAAATTCGTGTTGTTCTACAAATGTTATATTTTCAGTTGGATGTTTTTTTAGATAATCTCTTAATATTTGTAATCTTTCTTTTAATTCCCCAGTTTTATTTGGTACATCATAGGTGTAGAATTTAGTGCATTTAAATTTATCTAAAATAATATCATTGTATGTATCATAGTAATCAGTTCCGCAAAATAATAAGCCTCTAATTTCAAATGGTGGAAAATTTTTTAGATATTTTTTATCAATGTCATATTTTATTTTGTGATTATTATATAGTTCTTTACCATTCCAAATTGCTGACATTCCATCAATATATTCGCTTACATAATAATCTTTTATGTTTATATTTTTTAATTCTATAAAATCACTATCTTGAAAATTATTTGCAAAAATATTAGTAATAAAAACTATTAAAGATATAAAAAATTTCATTAATACTCCTAAACTAGTGCTAATTATATAAAATATAAAACAATAATTAATTAAATATCAGTGTTTTAGTTTGATTTGTTGGGATTTTTATTTATTTTATATTTTATTATTTATAAACAACACCTAGAAAATTTTATTTAAATAAATTTTTTAGGTGTATTTATTTAGTAAAAAAATAGAATTATTTTATGACTTTATTATTTTTTAATTGATTTTTAAATTCATCAGTTATGAATTGTTTTAACTCTTCGTAGTTGATACGAACTTTTATATATCCACTTGCATATGAAAATAATTCATAAGGACTGTATGAAAAAACTATTCCTAGATTATCAAAATAAAAATTATTTAATTCCAGTGGACTAAAGAATTTGCTGTCTTTTTCAGGATGATTTGTTTTTGATTGATAATTTCTTATTTTTTGTTCTATTAGTTCTTTTAATTTATCTATATTTTTAAATGCATAATCAGAACCTATTGTTTTGCCATTTTTATCTAGAATTGCAAATTTTACAAAATGTAATGGATGAGCACCTTTATTATCTTCAATTAATTGAAAGCGAACGCTTGTTAAATCATTGCTTGCAAAAACAACGTCTTCCATTATTTCTATTGTTCCAAAATGAGTTAAACTTTGAGCAAAAAATTCATTTAGATTAAGCTCTTCTTTATTATTGCCAGATAAGTATCTTATTTTAAAATTACTATCATTAGTTTTTAGACTAATACTGTCATATTTAATACCTAACGCTTTTTTAGCTTCAAAATCAATTTTTTTATCAAAAGTATCATTACAAGAAAAACAAACATCATCTTTAAATATATTCATTCCGCTAATAAATTCAACTTTATCTTTATGGTCGTTAATTGTAAAATATGCAGTTTTATCACTATCTATCATCAAAAATCCAGCCGCATTTAAACTAATAGCCAAAAAACCTGAAAACAACACTTTATTCATTTTATTTCCTTTGTATAATATTTTCTAAATTGTTTCACGTGAAACTTCATCTATTATTTTAAAAAAATTAAAATTTACATTTTTACATACCATTTTTTATCTTTTTTGTATAATCTTACATTTTCATTTGCTTCACTTTTATCTTTAAATGTTATTTTTAATGTAACATTTGCATTTTCATCATTTTCAGTTATATCAATAATAGAAATATTGCTTATACCACCTTTTTTATTTGTGGCTTCAGCTGTCATTAAAACCATCATAGATAATTTACCTTTAGCGGTTTCTTTTTGATTATCTGGGACATCTAAGTACTTCATCATATTTTCAACTTTGCCATTATAAGCACTTTCAATAAAATTTTTAGCTATATCTTTAGGATTATCTCCACCACAAGCTACCAAAAATAATGTAGCACATAACATAAAAAATACTTTTTTCATTTTTTTCCTTTAAATAAATTTGTATATAATATATTAATTTTTTCTTTATAAATATTTAATGGTTGTGAATATTTTTAACGTTGATATTTTTTAATTCATTTTTATTTAATTTTTTTGCTTGTATAAAAATATCTTTATTATTTAATATCTCATATTCCTTTTTTTCACAGATTTCAACAAATGTTATAGACTATTTTACTAACTCTAAATTATCAGAATATATAAAAATTTTATTAGGTAGAACTTTACTTTCATATAAACTTATTAGACATTCTTCAATATTATTATCGTTTCCAAATAAATGTAAATTAAAATTTTTTTCATAAGCTTTTGAGTACTTATAAAAAGAATTTAAACCACCATAAACACTAATTAGATAAAGTATTAGAACAATTGCTCTTTTGTGGCATTTACTATTTTTTGTATCTTATTTAAGTTTTTTACAAATTCTTCTTTATGCGTTATTTTAGTTTTACAAGTTATTGTAAAACTAAATATTTTGTAATCTAATTAATGAGTTAAGTTGAACCTATAGTTTATAAAATTCCAAGTGTATTTAAGGTTATTAATAGTTACAATGTTATCTATTTTAAATTACTAACACTTGCACAATTATAGATAGATTACAATAACTTATGTTCTATAAATCTAAAATATAATAAAAGTAAAGTTTAATTAACATTATAAAAATAACTAAGAAAATAACAAATATAATTAAATCTTGTTAGTTATTTAGAAAAATCTATAAATATCAATATAATATATGAATTGTTTTTAAGATATAATCTTGCTAATTATATCCTAAAATAATTTAATTTTCATTGACAACCTTCGCATTCAATGCTTCTATCGACAGGTTTATTATCTAGATGTTCACTTGCTGGACTTTCACTTCTTAGATAATAACAAGATTTAAGTCCTAGTGAGTGAGCTAATGTATAAATACTATTTAAATACCCACCACTTGCTTTGTCAAGACTAACAAATATATTTAAGCTTTGTCCTTGGTCTATCCATTTTTGGCGAATTGCAGCAGCACGAACTAAATCTCTTTGGTCAAGCTCATAAGCTGTAACATAATATTGCCAGGTATCAAGACTTAGATTTGGTACAACATTAGGTATCATTCCACTTAAGTTTTGTTCAAACCATTTTCTTTTATATACAGGTTCAATTGTTTGAGTAGTTCCAACTAGAATTGATATACTAGAAGTTGGAGCTATTGCCATTAAATAGCCATTTCTCATACCTTGTTTACTAACTTTCTTTCTTAAATCATTCCAATCACAATTTGATTGATTAAATAAATTATCTCCTAGTGTCAGCATTTTTGCATTATCGTTAGCGACATCAATAGGGAAAATTCCCTTACTCCAATTACTTCCTTCATATTCAGGATATACACCTTTTTCAACTGCTAAATCACTACTTGCACTTATAGCTTCGTAAGATATATTTTCCATAATTTTATCAATTAATTCAAAGTGGTCATTAGTCCCAAACATTATTCCTTTTTCTGCTAACATTTGTGCTTCACCCATAACACCTAAACCTATTGCACGAGATTTAAGGTTAGTGTTTTTTACTTTTGCGTGTGGATAAAAATTAAGTTCAATTACATTATCAAGCATTCTAATTGCTATTGGAACTACTCTTTTAATATCTTCTATACTATTAATTTTACTTAAATTTATACTAGCTAGATTACAAACTGCGGTTCTTCCTTCATCATATTCTTTTTCTACTATATAAACTTTTTTACCATTTAAAGTATCAAGGCTACTTAATTTTTTTGCAGTTTTTACTTGTGAATTATCAAGAGTTAAAATATCATTTTCTTCATAAATCTTTATACTACCATCTTCAAAAGTAGCTTTTATTTTATAATGATTTGGGTCTGTATTTTGAAAAATTTCTGTGCATAAATTAGAACTTCTAATAAGACCTGAATGAGAATTTGGATTAGCTTTATTAGCATTATCTTTAAAGCATAAAAACGGCATTCCACTTTCAAAATAATTTGTTAAAATCTTTTTCCAAAGCTCTTTTGCATCCATTACTTCTTTTACTATATTTTCATCTTTTTCAAGTCTTTCATACTCTAATTCAAATTCTTTTCCGTATAAATCACAAAGTTGTGGAGTATCAAATGGGTCAAATAAAGTCCATTTTCCATTTTCAGCAATTCTTTTCATAAATAAATCATTTATCCATAAAGCAGGAAATAATTCGTGAGCTCTTCTTCTTTCTTCTCCGCTATTTTTTCTAAGGTCAATAAAATCGCAAACATCCATATGCCAAGGCTCAATATAAACAGATATTGCACCTTTTCTTGTGCCTAATTGATCAACCGCTACGGCAATGTCATTTGTGATTTTTAAAAATGGAATAATTCCACCAGCTGCATTTTTATGTCCGTCTATACTACCACCCATAGCACGAACCTTACTCCAATCCCAGCCTATTCCACCACCAAATTTAGATAATAAAGCCATTTCTTTATAAGAATCAAAAATACCTTCTATATTATCAGGGGTTGAGCCGATATAACACGAGCTTAATTGGTGTCTTGTTGTTCTTGCGTTACTTAAAGTTGGAGTTGCACACATAACTTCAAACTTGCTTATTAAATCATAAAATTTCTTAGCCCATTCTTGCCTATTTAATTCGTTTTGAGCTAAAAACATAGCTATTGCCATAAACATATGTTGTGGTAATTCAATAGGATTACCTTTGCTATCTTTAATTAAATATCTATCATAAAGGGTTTTAATACCTAAGTAAGTAAATTGTAAATCTCTTTCAGGTTTGATATAAGAATTTAAATCATCTAAGTCATATTTTTCTTTAAGACCTAAAAATAATCTTCCTGCTTTTTCTCCACGCTCAAAATATTCTCTTAAATGCACATATTCTTTTTGTGGATTAACTTTGTGATATAAATCATATAAAAATAATCTCGCAGCTACAAAAGTCCAATTAGGTCTATCTATATCTATTTTATCAACTGCTGTTTTTATTAAAGTATTTTGTATTTCTTCAGAAGTTATCATATCTCTAAATTGTATTTTAGCATCAACTTCTAGTTCACTTTGGCTTACATTATCAAGCCCTTCAGTTGCTAAAGTTGTATATTTTTTAATCTTAGATATGTCTAATTCTTCTACTCTACCTGTTCTTTTTACTACCTTCATGATTGATTATTTTTCCTTTGTGAATTTTAAAAAAGAATGTATTATAATAAGTAGATATATAATAAAGGTTAAAAAGAGTGGGATATTTATATAAAAAATTTTTTACTACAGAAAATAAAAAAGTTTATCAATTAGTTATGCAAAATTTAAACTACGATTTAAAAAAAGCACAAAGATTTTGTGATAAAAATCGTGTTATTATTTTTAAAAATAATGTTAGTAAAAAGCTAGAAAATACTTTAAATATAGAAGAAATAAATTTAACTGATATTGAAATATGTAAAAAGAATTCTATTATTTGTGGAGAATATTATTTACTAATTTATGAATGCGTTAGTAATAATTTAAAACCAATTTTTGAAAATGAATATTTTGCAATTTTTAATAAACCAAGCGGAGTTTTATCACATCCTAATGGAAGAAATTGTGAGTATTCTTTAAATGATGAAATTTGGCAAAAATATGGAGAAAATGCAAGTGTAGCTCATAGACTTGACGCTGCTACAAGTGGTCTTATAATGGTAGCTAAAACAAAAACTGCCAATAAAGAATTAAAAGAGCTTTTTGCAAAACAAAAAATACACAAAGAATATTTAGCATTAGTATGTGGTAATATTAAAAATGATTTTTGTGTTAGTGCAAGACTTAAAAATGATGATGATTTAAAAAATAAAATGCAAGTTTGTGTAGATGGCAAGATTTCACAATCTGAATTTATAGTTATCAAAAATTATCCTAAATATACACTTTTAAAAGCAATTCCACTAACAGGAAGACAACATCAATTAAGGGTGCATTTGCATTATGTAGGAAATAAAATCGCAGGGGATAATTTGTATGGACTTACTAACAAACAAGCAAGAGATATTTTAGATAAGAAGATATCAAATATAAAAGAACTTTGTGGAGCAAGTAGGCTTTGTCTTCATTCTGCAAGATTAAAATTTACTTATAAAAATCAAGATTATGATTTTTTTAATGATGATATAGAAAATGAATTTTTAGGAGCAATTAAATGAATGGATTAGATATATTTCAATATTTATTTATGGGTGTGGTTTGCATTGGTGGAATTATTGGAATGATTTTTATCATAATCAATGAAAAGAAAAAATAATGTTTCACGTGAAACTTAATTTTACTTAATAGAATTAAATTTTTAAAATTAAAATAATTTATAATTATATAATTTTAGTTAGATTTGTTAGAAATTATATAACTAATTTAATGATTAATTATGTTTCATGTGAAACAAACTTAGGAAATTATAATGATAGAAAATAAAGATGCAAAATTAATATTGGTACCTATGCCTTGTGATTTGAATTCACAAGGAAGTGTTTTTGGTGGTTGAATTATGAGTCAAATGGATTTGGCTGGAGCTGTTGCAGCAAAAGAAATTACAAATGACAAATTAGTTACAATATCAGCAAATATTGTATTTAAAGCACCTATTTTTTTAGGTGATTTGGTTAAAATTTTTGCTAATATAAATAAAATTGGAAATACATCTATTGATGTTAATATTGATGTTTTTGTTGAAAGAAAAAGAACAATTAATCTTGTAGCACAAGGACAATTTGTTTATGTTAATATTGATGATAATGGTATAAAAAAGAAATTAAAGGATTAAATATGAAGTATATATTATTTGATACAGAAACTACCGGAAACGGTGAACAAGATAGGATAATACAAGTTGGAGCTTTGGTTTATGATAGTGAAAAATACACTAAAAATATTGAAGAATACTGTGAAAATTTATTTGATAATATTAAAGAAAAAAATGTTTTAGTGTTTGATGAATTATGTAAAAGTGATGTGGAAATTTCTTATGAGGCTATGGAAGTTCACAATATAACACCTGATATGATAAAAAATAAACCTTATTTTTTAGATACTGAATTTGCTAATTTTTTAGAAAAACATAATGTAAATGATAATTATTTAATTGCACATAATATTAAATTTGATTTAGGAATGTTGGAAAAAGAAGGATTTAAAAATAATTATAAACTAATTGATACATATAAATGTGCAAGAGCTATTTTTCCAAACATAACAGCACATAGATTGCAATATTTGAGATATTTTTTAGAACTTTATAAATATGAGAAAGATGAAGCAAATAATATAGGTGTTAGCATAAAAGCACATAATGCAATAGGCGATGTTTTAATTATGAAATTATTACTTGATAAATTATTAGTAAATAATACCTATGATGATTTATGCGAGATTACTAAAAAGCCATTGCTTTTAGATAAATTTCCATTCGGTAAGCATAAAGGTAAAAGTATAGAGGAGGTATGTACAAAAGAGCCACAGTATATATCTTGGTTTCTTAATAATATTTCTGATGAAGATTTGATTTATTCTATAAAATATATACAAAATAATACATAAATTTAATTTTATTTTATATGTAATAACAACTGTAATAATTTAAAATTAGTTAAGTTTAATTTTAAATTATTTTTTATTGTCTAATTATAAAGCAATGTTTAAAATATATAAATTGTAATGATGTGTTATTGAAAGTATTAGGATAAATAAAAAAATAAGATGTAATTAATTTAAAAAATTTTCAACAATATTAAAAGTTATATAAAATATATAAATTATTATATTTGTCATATAAGATAAATTTTTAATAAATAAAAAAGTTATTAAGGTAAATTTAAAAGCTTTAAATTATAGATTGAATTTTTATAATCAATATTTAGCAACACTATAATTGATTTTTAAAATATAAATTTATTTTATGCCATAATTTAATTAATTTAAAAATAAAATTTAAGATATACTAATTTTTATAATTGTTTATAATTTAAATTTTTATATTTTAAATAATTTATATAATTATTGTTTATTTATAAAATAAATACTTCAATAAATATATTTTTCTCTTGACAAGTTATAAATTTTATTGTATTATCACAGCTTTTAAAATAATATGTCTTGTTAGCTCAGCAGGTAGAGCATCTCACTTTTAATGAGGGGGCCGTTGGTTCGAATCCAACACAGGACACCATTTGGTCGCTTAGCTCAGTTGGTAGAGCGCCACCCTTACAAGGTGGATGTCATAAGTTCGAGTCTTATAGCGACCACCATTCCTTTTAATTTGGTTGCGGCGGTAGTTCAGCTGGTTAGAATATCGGCCTGTCACGCCGGAGGTCGCGGGTTCGAGCCCCGTCCGCCGCGCCATTTTTATTCTATTTTTATATTTATTTTAAAATTTCTAAGATTTAATTAAAATAAGATATTATAACTCCTTTATTTTGATTATGGGAAGTTATATGGAAAATTTTTTTATTAATTTTTTTAATTTATCAGAACCCTTGGCTTTAGTATTTATTACTGTTTATTTTTTGCTTTGTTTTTGGCTATACAAATTATCATATACGATTAAATTTTCAAAAAGAATGTTTTTAGCTTTAATATTTGGTGTTTTTTTAGGTTGTATAGCACAATATATAGCAGATTTTCCAGAAAATTATAAATTAGTTTTATGGTTAGAACAAGTTAAAATATGGTATTCGTTCGTAGTTAGTATTTTCATAAGTTTGTTAAAATTAATGATAATACCTATAGTATTTTTTGGAATTTCATCTTCTTTGTTAAAGTTAGATAATGATATTAAAGTTTCATCATTATTAAGCAGGAGTGTTTTTTGGTTACTTTTTACAACTGTTATTGCTAGTATAATAGGACTTAGTTTAGGTATATTATTTGATTTAGGTAGTAATAATATAGTTCAAGTTGATAAGACTTTAAAAGAAAGTAGGGCATTAAGTGAAATTTTGCTAGGTTTAATGCCAAATAATATAATATCGTCAATGTCATCAAATAACATAGTAGGCGTTATTTTAGTAGCTTTTTTATTTTCATTAACGGCTAGAAAAATCAGTAAAAATAATGAATATGCAAATGTTTTTAATACATATAAAAATTTAATTGAATTTATAAATAAGATAATTATGGAAATAGTAAAAGATATAATTAAATTAATGCCATATGCAGTAGTTGCTATGGTATCAAATACATTAATATCAAATGGTTTTGCAGCCATTAAAGAAGCTGGTTTGTTTATATTATTAACATATTTAAGCGGTTTATTAATGATTGTTGTTTTTTCTGTTATTTTATTGTTACATAAACTTTCACCAATTATATTTTATAAAAAAGTTTTTGAAAATTTATTATTAGCTTTTACATCAAGAAGTTCGGCTGGTGTTTTGCCTGTTACTATAAATACACTTCATACTAAATTAGGTGTTAGTGAAAGTAGTTCAAATTTTGTAGCTGGATTAGGTGCTACCATAGGTATGAGTGGATGTGCTGGGTATTATGTGGGTTTAGTAGCAGCATTTATGTTGCAAAGTCTTAATATTAATATAGATTTTTCATATTTTGTTTTAGTAGCTATTATCACTATAATAGGAGCCTTAAGTATAGCTGGAATACCTGGTATTGCTATAGTTGCTGCATCTATTATGATTACAGGGCTTGGTTTAGGTGAAAATTTCTATATTTTAGGTGTAATTTTAGCAATTGACCCTATAATAGATATGATAAGAACTATGAGTAATGTTAATGGTGCTATGATAGCTGCTGTATGTACAGATAGTGAGTTAAAAAATTTAAACAAAGATACATTTATAAAGGAAGTAGAATGAAAAAGATAAATTTTAGTGATTATAATAGTTGTTTAAGTGGGAGTTGTGTTGTTAGTTTTGGTGCTGATTGGTGCAGGGATTGTCGTTTTGCAAAGCCGATTTTAGAAGAACTTTCAAAAAAATATGAAAATATTAATTTTTTTGAAGTTGATGTTGATGAAGATGAAAAAATCCGTGATACAATGGGAATTAGACATATTCCTACGATATTATTTTTAAAAGATGGTGTTGAGGTTTGCGAGCGTTTGGTTGAGCCAAGAAGTGCTAATATTATTGAAGAATGCGTTAAAAAACTTTAATGTTTGAAAATCCATCATTAAATAATATTTTTGATAATTATTATGATGGATTTTATATATTTTCTAATCAAAGCGAAATTGAAATTTTATTAAAAGAATTAGCAAATTATCTTAGTTATAAATATAAAATTTTGTATATATCAAATGATGATACTTTAAATTTAAATGATAATATTTTTTATTGTAATATTTTTAATGAAAAAGCGTTAAAAAATATATATAAAATTAATTTTTTTGATTATATTTTCGTAGAAAACATAAGTTTTTTTAATAATTTTTATAAATTTCCTAAGAATTCAAAAATTATAGCCTGTGGTTTTTTAAGAAGCGATTTAAGATATTTTTTAAATATTAAAACTAGGATTATTAAATTTGGATTTAATGATGATTTTTTGATATTAAAAGCAAAAAATTGTAAATTCAAATATAATTTTAATGTAAAAACTATAAAAACAAATAGATTATTTCGGCAAAATAAAATAGATTTTGATTTAGATAAAGAGATTAATTTTTATTTTTCTTGTTTAGAACAAAATTTTAAATTTATTACAAATAGAAATAGTAGATTTAATGAATTATTAGAGATATTTGATAATGGAAATCTAATTTATAATAATATTAAATTTATAAAAACTAATACTAAAGGGTATTTTTATATAAATGATAAAAAAATCAATCGTTCTTTTATCCCATCAGGTCTTACAATATATAATAAAAACATAAAAATTGTAGAAAATAAAATGATAAAAGAACAAAATATTATTTTAAACTTATTTAAAAAGTTAAAACATATATTAATTGTGTATATCAAGTATATCAAGCAATAAGGTTGTAACTTCTTCAATACTTTTATTAGTAATATTAATATATGGAATTTGATTAATTTTCATTAAAAATTCAGCATCTTTTACTTCATTTTTACAGTTTATCAAACTTGCATATTCTGAATTTGGCATTCGTTCATTTCTAATTTCACTCAAACGATAAGGGTCAATACTAAGTCCAAAAAGTTTATCTTTATGTGGATGCAAAGCACTTGGCAAAGCACAAGCTTTAAAATCATCTGGTGTTAGTGGATAATTTGCAACTTTTATTCCATATTGCATAGCTAAATATAAGCTAGTTGGTGTTTTTGCTGACCTTGATACTCCTATTAAAATAATTTGAGCATGTTCAAGCGCATAGACAAATTGTCCATCGTCGTGTTCAAGAGTGAAATTTATAGCTTCGATTCTATCCTGATAATTTTTACTAGTGGGATTTGCTCTTAATAAATTATCTCTTATTGTCGGTTTAACATTAAGTTTATTTGATATTAAGCTAACGAAAGGTTCTAATAAATCAATAAAAATACAATTAGCCAATTTTATATGAGATGCAACATTATTATGGATTAATGTGCTAAATGCAAGTGGTGGTTCTCCTTCTTTTTTTGATATTTCATTAATTTTTAAAGCTACACTTATTGCTTTTTCTTCAGAATTTATGAATGGTTCTCTAATTTGTTTAAATTCATAGGCTTCGTCAAATTGAACCAATACAGAATGTGCAAATGTTTCAGCTGTAATACCTGTCCCATCACTTATAAAAAATACTGTTTTTTGTTTTTTGCGTTGCATATTATCCCTTTTTTTTAATTCATTTTACTTATAAAATAATAAGAAAATTATAAAATAATATTAAATTTATGCTTTTATTATAGAATTAAAATATTTAAAGTTAGGAGCTGATAATGAAATATATTTTACCTTTCAATAAAGTTAGAATGAGTGATGTAGAAGTAGTAGGTGGAAAAAATGCTAGTTTAGGAGAAATGATTACCCAGCTAAGTTCTAGTGGTGTGCGTGTTCCAGATGGTTTTGCTACAACAGCTGAGGCTTTTAGAGATTTTTTAGAATATAATGATTTAGATAAAAAAATTAATGATATTTTAAAAGATTTAAATGCTGATAATGTTGATGATTTAGCTAAAGCAGGGGCTAAAATTAGGGAAATGGTGGAAAATGCTAATTTTCGTCCTGAATTTGAAAATGAAATAAAAGAATACTATGAAAAATTAGATATAGATGGTAAAGGAACATTTGCTGTTCGTTCATCAGCAACAGCCGAAGATTTGCCAGATGCTTCATTTGCTGGACAACAGGAAACATTTTTAAATGTTGCAGGACTTAATGATGTTTTAGATAAAATTAAACTTGTTTTTGCTTCTCTTTACAATGATAGAGCAATATCTTATCGTGTACATAAAGGTTTTTCACATTCTAATGTAGCACTTAGTGCTGGAGTGCAAAGAATGGTAAGAAGTGATAAAGGAAGCTCTGGAGTTATGTTTAGTTTAGATACTGAAAGTGGCTTTAAAGGAGTTGTTTTTATAACTTCATCTTATGGACTTGGAGAGTGTGTAGTTCAAGGTGCTGTTAATCCTGATGAATTTTATGTTTTTAAAGAATCTTTAAATAATGATAATAAAGCAATTATATCTAAAAAAATAGGTTCAAAACTAATAAAAATGGAATTTAAAGATGAGCGTAAAAAAGGTGAAAATGCTGTAAAAGTAGTAGAAGTTCCTAAACAATTACAAGATAAATTTAGTTTAAATGATGAGCAAATTGAAGAATTAGCAAGATATGCAATGATTATTGAAAAGCACTATCAAAGACCTATGGATATTGAATGGGGGCTCGATGGAGTAGATGGTAAAATTTATATTTTACAAGCAAGACCTGAAACTGTTAAATCCCAAGGTAAAAAAGAATTAAATTATAAATTAATTGATGATGGAAAAATATTAATAACAGGTCGTGCGATAGGTCAAAAGATAAGCGTTGGAACTGTAAAAATTATCAAAGATATTAGTGAAATTAATCGTGTTAATGCTGGTGATGTTATAGTTACTGATATGACTGATCCAAACTGGGAACCAGTTATGAAAAAAGCAGCCGCAATTGTAACAAATCGTGGTGGTAGAACTTGTCATGCTGCAATCATAGCAAGAGAGTTAGGTATAGGTGCGGTTGTTGGAACAGGAAATGGAACTGATATTTTAAAAGATGGAGAAATCGTAAGTGTTAGTTGTGTTCATGGAGATGAAGGTAGGGTTTATGAGGGTGCTTTAAAATTTGAAACAGTTGAACAAAGTGATGAAAAATTAGGTGATGCTGGCGTAAAAATTATGATGAATGTTGGTAACCCTGCACTTGCTTTTAAATTTTCTCAAATGCCAAATGATGGCGTTGGTCTTGCTAGGCTTGAATTTATTATAAATAACCATATAGGAATTCATCCAAACGCTATTTTAGATTATCCTAATGTGAATGATGATTTAAAACTAAAAATAGAAAATGCTATAAAGGGTTATGACAATGCAAGAGTGTTTTTCGTAAATAAATTAGCAGAAGGTGTATCAACAATAGCAGCTGCGTTTTACCCTAAACCTGTAATAATACGCCTTAGTGATTTTAAAACAAATGAATATAGAAAATTAATAGGCGGTGAATTTTACGAAGCAAATGAAGAAAACCCTATGTTAGGATTTCGTGGAGCTAGTAGGTATTTAGCACCAAATTTCGCTGAATGTTTTAAAATGGAGTGTGAAGCTTTAAAAATAGCAAGAGATGAGATGGGGCTTAATAATATTGAGATTATGGTACCTTTTGTAAGGACTATTTCTCAGGCTAGTTCAGTTATAAATTTACTTAGTAAAAATGGTTTAAAGCGTGGGGTAAATGGTTTAAGAGTTATTATGATGTGTGAAGTGCCATCTAATGCTATTTTATGTGATGAGTTTTTAGAATTTTTTGATGGGTTTAGCATAGGTAGTAATGATATGACTCAGCTTACTTTAGGGCTTGATAGAGATAGTGGAATGGATATTTTAGTAGCTGATTTTGATGAAAGGGATGAGGCTGTATTATTTATGTTAGAACGAGCAATTAAAGCTTGTAAAAAAGCAAATAAATATGTTGGAATTTGTGGTCAAGGACCAAGTGATCATATTGATTTAGCTGTATGGTTAAAAAGACAAGGGATAGTTTCAATGTCGCTTAACCCTGATAGTGTAATTACAACTTGGAAAAGACTTGAAAATTTAAAATAAATTATTTGTATTATTTTGATAATAAGGTTTAAAAACCTTATTATTTTTTAATGCATTTGTTATTAAATTTATTTTTGATATGAGTATATATTGTTATAAATTACTTATTGTTTATATTTTATTAGAACATTTTATAATAATTTACATAAGAGTCATTTTTTAGTTTAACTATGCATATGAATTAGAAATTTATTTGCTAAAGGTTATAAAACCCTTAGCTTTTTACTCATCCCAAATTATATTTATTGTCTTATCAAAGCTTAAATTATTGTTTCTAAGACTTAATTTTTTGAATTTTTCAGAACCAAAGCTAGCTTTACAAAATGCATTATTTTTATTTTCAAGTTTGAGCTTTAATTCTAATTTTTCAGAGTTTACATTTACTTTTAGGCAAGTTTTTTTATTTCCAATTTTGATAGTATTACCTTTTGCCTTAATGCTTGTCATTTTAGATACATCTTTATCCCACATATTATTTATATAATAATAATTTCTTAGGTCATTTAATAAATTTTCATAAATTTCTAGCTCTTTATTAGCCATATTTTCAGTTGTGTATTCTAATTTTCTAAGAAGTTCTTCAATACTTCTAAACTTAATTTTGTATTCACCATTTTGTTTTATTAAGTCTAATTCATGACTAATTTTTTTACCATTAACCATTTCAAAGATTATTGCTAAAGTTGGATTATTTTCTTCTCCAATTACAAAATATTCATAATTATTAATAAAACTTGCCAGTAGTTTCATCCCCTCTTTAGCTCTTGGTTCGTCATTTATGTGAGCAGCTTTTTCTATGTTATAAGAATAATCAAGTAGTTTTTCAAGTTTGTTAAAATTTCCATTACTAATTGCACTACCAAGTTTGTTACCTAAATCATCAGCTGTATCTTTACAAGCTACAAATAAAAAAGCAATTAAAACAAATATTTTTTTCATTAATACTCCTTAAATAAATTTATATTAAATAATTACATAATTTAATTAATAAAAAGTTAATATTTAGAGAATATTAAAAATCGTGGTGTCTACCACGATTTTTTTATTTTAAATTAGCTAATACTTGTTCACTATCTACCGTTTCACCTTGTTTTACAAATATTTCTTCAATAATACCATCACTAGGTGATTCTACAGGTATTTCCATCTTCATAGCTTCAAGTATAAACAGCTCTTGTCCTGCTTTTACATTATCACCAACTTTTACTAACACTTTAAATACATTTCCAGGAATTGATGATAACACACTTTTTTCACCAGTTGAAACCACTGCCTTTTTAGAAACTCCACTGTTTTCTTTAGATTCGTTTGCTATAGGTTTTACACTTTTTACACTAAAGTTATCTTTGCCTTCTGAAATTTCTACATTATAATTATTACCATTAACTACAACTGAGTAAAAATTTGAACCACCTTTTTTTGTAGGATTTTCTTTTGGCATATCTGAAATTTTTCTAACATTAACTTTAGCTTCACCTTTTAAGAATGCTAAACCTTTTTCTTTACATGCTGCCACTATAAATAAATTTTCATCAGTTACAGAAATACCTTCTTTTTCAAGAATAGCTTGTGTGTATTTTAAAGATTTTGTTTCATCTTTATCAGCAATATCTATGGCTTTTTCAGTTGTTGGTTCTAAATTTAATTGTTTAGCAGCTAATTTCACAATCTCAGGGTCTGGAGCTACAGGAGTTTTTCCGAAATATCCTAAAACCATTTTACCGTATCCGTCAGCAATTTTATTCCATTTACCAAACATTACATTGTTAAATGCTTGTTGAAAATAAAATTGACTAACAGGAGTTACACTTGTACCATAGCCACCTTTTTCTACTACTTCACGCATAGCTTTAATTGCATCTGGGAATTTATCTAAAACATTATTGTCTCTCATCATTTGAGTATTTGCTGTTAGTGCTCCACCAGGCATTGGAGAAAATGGTATTAATGGACTAACTTGTGTAGCCTCAGGTGGCATAAAATAATCTTTCATGCAATCTTTGAATACTTCTTCATATTTTAAGATTTTTTCTTCTTCAAGACCACCTAAATCATAATTTTTACCTTTTACAGCATGTAACATTGTAAGAATATCAGGTTGGCTAGTTCCACCACTAACAGGAGCTGCTGCAAGGTCAATTCCATCAACACCAGCTTCAAGCGCTGCTAAATAGCACGCTATACTAACCCCAGCGGTTTCATGTGTGTGAAGCCTAATGTGAGTATTTTCTGGCAATACTTTTCTAGCCATTTTTATTGTTTCATATACTTTTTGTGGATTACTTGTTCCTGAAGCATCTTTAAAACAAACACTGTGGAATGGGATATTAGCTTTTAAAATTTCTTTTAATGTTTTTTCGTAAAATGCAGCATCGTGTGCACCTTTACAGCCTGTAGGTAAATCCATCATTGTTACAACTATCTCGTGTTTTAGACCATGATGAACTATTCTTTCACCACTATATTTTAAATTTTCCACATCATTTAAAGCATCAAAATTTCTAATTGTAGTAGTCCCGTGTTTTGCAAACATTTTTGCATGTAAATCTATAATTTCACGACTACCAGTATCAAGTGTTACGGTATTTACTCCACGAGCAAGTGTTTGAAGATTTGCATCTTTTCCTACTATTTCACGGAATTTATCCATCATAACAAATGCATCTTCATTTGTATAAAAATAAAGACTTTGAAATCTTGCTCCACCACCAAATTCAAAATGCGTAATTCCAGCTTCTTTTGCAGCTTCTAATGCTGGGAAAAAATCTTTCATTAAAACTCTAGCACCATAAACTGATTGAAACCCATCACGAAAACTTGTATCCATAATATCTATATATTTTTTAGCCATTATAAGCCTCCCCTTTTGTATTTTGAAATACATTCAAATTTCAAAAAATTTAATGAATTAAACTTTACAATTACTTAATAAAATTAAACAATATATTTTTTTAATTATAATTGAGAATATTAGTAACAAAAAATTATTTTTTATAATAAATATTTTGCATTTTTTGTATTAAAATTGTGAAAAAATAAATTTTATAATAAATATTTTTAGTATTACTAATAAAATTATAAAATAATAGCGAAATTAATCGCTATTATTTTGTTAGTCAACCCTGTATTTTTTTATAGCTGTACTAATTGCTGCTATTATTTCATCTTTGCGATTTTCATCTGGGTCGTTAGTATTTTCTAATATTTTTTCTATATTTTTTTCAACATAGCTGGTATCAAAAAAACCTCTTCTAAATTCACGACTTTTTGAAATAGAGAGCAAAAATGGAATAATAGTTCTAAATCCTTTTATGGTAAATTCTTCTAATGCTCTTTCTAATTTATTTACAGCTAAGTCATAACTTGTAGCTTTCACTATCAATTTTGCAACCAAAGAATCAAAATAAGGTGGTATTTTATAATCTTTATATAGGTGAGAATCAACCCTTACTGATGGTCCTAATGCTGGGTAGTATTCAGTTACTGTTCCAGGAGTTGGTATGAAATTTTTCCAAACATTTTCGGCTGTAATCCTTGCTTCTATTGCAAAACCACGAGGTTTAATCTCGCTTTGTTCTAAATCTAAAATTTCACCAGAAGCAATTCTAATTTGTCTTACAACTAAATCAGTACCTGTTATCTCCTCAGTTACCCCATGTTCTACTTGAATTCTTGTATTCATTTCCATAAAATAAAATCTATTATAATCATCTAGCAAAAATTCAACAGTTCCAGCATTAGAATATTTAACGGCTTTTGCAGCAGCAACTGCAGTAACACCCATAACTTTTCTTAAATTTTCACTGATAGAAGGGCATGGTGCGATTTCAATTATTTTTTGATGGCGTCTTTGAATTGAGCAATCTCTTTCGCATAAATGTATGATATTACCATAGTTATCACCTAAAATTTGAAATTCAATATGTCGTGGATTAACAATTAATTTTTCCATGAAAACTTCTTCATTATTAAAGTATGCTTTAGCTTCTCTAGTGCAAGATTCATAAGCCATTTGCATATCTTCTTCTCTCCAAACTTCACGAATACCACGACCACCACCACCACCACTTGCTTTTAGGATTACAGGATAGCCTATTTTTTCAGCCATATCCTTAATCTCATCCATCGTGCATTTATTTAAAGGGTCAGTTCCAGGAACAATAGGAATACCATTTTGTTTCATTAATTCTCTAGCTATATTTTTATTACCCATTTGTCTAATTACTTCAGCTTTAGGGCCAATAAAAATCAATCCAGCATCTTCAACCATTTTTGCAAATTCATAGTTTTCACTTAAAAAACCATAGCCAGGGTGTATAGCATCAGCCCCACACTCTAGTGCAGTTTCTACAATTTTTTTTGCATCAAGATAGCCTTTTATAGGATCATCGCCTACACAGTGTGCCTCACTTGCTATTTTTACATGAAGACAGCTTTCGTCAGGTTTAGTATAAATTGCAGCACTTCTAATGTGCAAATCTCTACATGCACGGACTATACGAACAGCAATTTCGCCTCTATTGGCTATTAAAACTTTACTAATCATAATTTCTCCTATTTAGTTTAATTTTATAATTGTATTATAATTTTTTGCAATTTGAATTTTTAATTATTATTAATCAAAACATAAAATATCATATTATTCTTATAAATTTATTACTAAATGTAACAATTTTGATTAAAAAGTTTGAAAAAAAATAATTTTATTATTTTAACGAATTTAAAAAATAAGATATATATTATTTTATCTCTTTAAAAAAGATAAAAATATGTAGAATTTTATATTTTTTCTTGACAAATAAACTTATATTAAATACACTTGCGAACCTATTTTAGTTTTTGTGATACTTATCACATGTTCTTTAATGGGTTGGCTTAAATGCCAACGAGTTCTTTTAAAAGGAAAAATTATGGAAAGAATTAGGTTAAAGTTAAAAGCTTATGACCATAGGGTTCTAGATCGTACAGTTGCGGCAATTGTTGAAGCCGTTAAGAGAACTGGTGCTGAAATTAGAGGTCCAGTGCCAATGCCTACAAAAATAAAGCGTTATACCGTTTTAAGATCTCCGCACATCAATAAAGATTCAAGAGAACAATTTGAAATGAGAATTCACGCTCGTATGATTGATATTTTGGCTGCTACTACTGACACCGTTGATAGCTTAACAAAGCTTGATTTGGCACCAGAAGTTAATGTTGAAGTTCGTGCAATGGGCAAGTAAGGATAGAGTATGGAATATATTGTTGAAAAAATCGGAATGAGTAGAACAATTAACACATCTAGCACTCCTGTAACATTACTTAAGTTAGTAAAAACAAAAGTTTGCGAACTTAAAGATGGTAAAGCTATCGTTGCTTACGCACAAGGTAAACATCAAAACAAGTGCATAGCAGGTCAGCAAAAAAAATACAGCCTAAGTGCAGAGTTTAACAAATTTGCTAGTTTAGAAGTAGCAAATAAAGAAGCAGGTGACATTGACACTACACCTTTAGCTGAAGCAAAAGTTTTAAAAGTAAGCTTTAATTCAAAAGGTAGAGGTTTTGCAGGTGTTATTAAAAGACACGGATTTGCAGGTGGTCCAGCAAGTCATGGTAGCCGTTTTCACAGACGCTCAGGTTCTATAGGTAACCGCGAGTGGCCAGGTCGTGTTCAAAAAGGACGCAAAATGGCGGGTCATTTTGGTAATGAATTAGTTACTGTTAAAAATGAAGTTGTTTCATTTGACGCTGAAAATGGTGTTTTAGTATTAAAAGGTAGCGTTGCAGGTTATAATGGTGCAATGGGTAAAGTAAGGATTGTAAAATGAAAGTATGCGTATTAAACGATAAATTTGAAAAAGCTAGCGAGCTTGATTTACCAGCAAGATACGCTGAAGTAAATCCTCATAACCTTTATTTATATGTAAAATCATATCAAGCTAGCATGAGAGCAAATACAGCTCATACTAAAGGTAGAAGTGATGTTAGCGGTGGTGGTAAAAAACCATGGAGACAAAAAGGTCGTGGCGGTGCTCGTGCAGGTTCAACTAGAACTAACGTATGGGTAGGTGGTGCAGTTGCATTTGGTCCAACAAATAATAGAAACTATTTTCAAAAAGTAAATAAAAAGCAAAAGAGATTAGCATTTGAAAGAGCTTTAGCTGATAAAGCAAATGCAAACGCAATATTTGCAGTAGATAATATAGTTATTGAAAGTGGTAAAACAAAAGATGCAAGAGCTATGATTAATAAAATAGGTGTTAAAGATGCTTTAATAGTTAAATCATTATTAGATGAAAAAACATTATTAGCATTTAGAAATCTTGCAAATTGTTATGTTGTTGATATTACTGAAGTAAATGCTTATTTATTAAGTATATTTAACTCAGTTATTATTGAAAAAGATGCTTTAGCATCAATTACGAAAGAGGGCTAAGATGGCTGATATCACAGATATAAAAAATATAGTTTATACAGAAAAAACTTTAGGCCTTCAAGAAAGTGGTGTAGTAGTTATTCAAGCTAGCCCTAAAATGACAAAAAATGGTCTAAAGCAAGTGTTAAGAGAATATTTTGGTATCGTTCCTTTAAAAATAAATTCATTAAGAATGGATGGAAAAGTTAAAAGATTTAGAGGAATTGAAGGCCAAAGAAGTGACTTTAAAAAGTTTTATGTAAAGCTACCTGAGGGTGCTAGTTTAGAGAATAAGGAAGGCTAAGATGGCTATTAAAACTTATAAACCATATACCCCAAGCAGAAGATATATTACAGGTGTAAGTAGCGATGATATTACAGCAAAAGCTAGTGTTCGCTCATTACTTGTAAAACTTCCAGCTGCAGCAGGTAGAAATAACAACGGAAGAATAACAAGTCGCCATAAAGAAGCAGGTGCTAAAAAACTATATCGTATCATTGATTTCAAAAGAAATAAATTTGGAATTGAAGGTCGTGTAGAAGCTATTGAGTATGACCCATACAGAAATTGCCGTATTGCATTAATTGCTTATAAAGATGGTGAAAAAAGATATATTATCCAACCTCGTGGTTTAGCAGTAAATGACATTGTTTGTTCAGCTGCTGAAGGTTTAGATATTAAACCAGGAAATGCTATGAAATTAAAATCAATTCCTGTAGGTACAATTATCCATAACCTTGAGTTAAAACCAGGTAAAGGTGGACAAATGATTCGTTCAGCAGGTTCTTTTGCTCAATTAATGGGTAAAGAAGAAAAATATGTAATCGTTCGCTTACAATCAGGTGAAATGAGAAGAGTATTAGCTGAATGTATGGCTAGTATTGGTGAAGTTGGTAATGAAGATTGGGCTAACGTTACAATCGGTAAAGCAGGACGCAATAGACATAGAGGTATTCGCCCACAAACTCGTGGTAGTGCAATGAACCCAGTAGATCACCCACATGGTGGTGGTGAGGGTAAAAAGAACTCAGGTCGTCACCCAGTTACACCTTGGGGTAAACCAACTAAAGGTGCTAAGACTCGCCGTAAAAAGGCTAGCGATAAGCTAATAATATCAAGAAGAAAAGGAAAATAAGATGGCTAGATCATTAAAAAAAGGTCCTTTTGTTGATTCTCATGTTATGAAAAAAGTTATCGCAGCAAAAAAAGCTAACGATAATAAACCAATTAAAACTTGGTCAAGAAGAAGCACTATAACTCCTGATATGATCGGTCTTACTTTTAACGTTCATAATGGTAAAAGCTTTATTCCAGTATATGTAACTGAAAATCACATAGGTTATAAATTAGGTGAATTTGCACCAACTCGCACATTTAAAGGCCACAAAGGTTCTGTGCAGAAGAAAATTGGAAAATAAGGGGTAGTAGATGAGTAAAGCATTAATTAAATTCATAAGACTATCACCAACTAAGGCAAGATTGTTAGCAAGAGAAGTTCAAGGAATGAATGCTGAATTAGCAATGGCTAGTTTAAAATTTATGCCAAATAAAGCAGCAAAATACATTTCTAATGCAATTTCAAGTGCTGTTGCAAATGGTGGATATGAGCCAAGTGAAGTTGTAGTAAGTTCATGCCGTGTTGATGCAGGTGCAGTTCTAAAAAGAATTAGACCAAGAGCAAGAGGTAGTGCAAGTCGCATTAGAAAACCAACTGCTCATATTATGGTTGAAGTAAGCAGAGCAAAAACTGAAAGTAAGGAAAGCTAAAATGGGACAAAAAGTAAATCCGATCGGTCTTAGACTAGGAATTAATAGAAATTGGGAATCAAGATGGTTTCCAGCTAAGGAAAATTTAGCTCAAGGCATAGGTGAAGACTATAAAATTCGTACTTTTCTTAAAAAAGAACTATACTATGCAGGCGTTAGTCAAATAATAATAGAAAGAACTGCTAAGAAATTAAGAGTTACTGTAGTTGCAGCTCGCCCTGGAATTATAATTGGTAAAAAAGGTAGTGATGTTGAAGTAATTAAAACAAAACTACAAAAATTAATCAATAAAGAAGTAAATATTAATATTAAAGAAGAGCGTCGTGCTAATGCATCAGCTCAATTAGCAGCAGAAAGTGTTGCAACTCAACTTGAAAAGCGTGTTGCTTTCCGCCGTGCTATGAAAAAAGTTATTCAAAATGCACAAAAAGCAGGAGCAAAAGGTATTAAAGTTAGCGTTGCAGGTCGTTTAGGTGGTGCTGAAATGGCTAGAACAGAGTGGTATCTTGAAGGTCGTGTGCCTTTACATACTTTAAGAGCAAAAATTGATTATGGTTTTGCTGAAGCTCATACAACTTATGGAAACATAGGTATTAAAGTATGGATATTTAAAGGTGAGGTATTACATAAAGGTGTTCAAGCTGATAAAACTGAAGAGCCAGCAGCAAAGAAGACAAGAAGAACCAGAAGAGGTAAATAATTATGTTGATGCCAAAAAGAACAAAATTTAGAAAAATGATGAAAGGCCGCAATCGTGGCTATGCTTGCCGTGGCACAAAACTTGCTCTAGGTGATTATGCTTTAAAAGCTACTGAGGGTGGTAGAGTTAATTCACGCCAAATTGAAGCAGCTCGTATTGCTCTAACTCGTCATGTTAAAAGACAAGGTAAATCATGGATAAGAGTATTCCCAGATAAACCTTTAACTAAAAAACCACTTGAAACAAGGATGGGTAAAGGTAAAGGTGGAGTTGAAGAATGGGTAATGAATATTCAACCAGGCAGAATTCTTTTTGAAATGACAGGCGTTAGTGAAGAATTAGCTAGAGAAGCTCTTGCACTTGCTATGAGTAAATTACCATTTAAAACTAAGTTCGTTACAAGAGAGAGTGAAAATGAAATATACTGAGCTAAAAGATAAAACAGCAGAAGAATTAAATGCTATGTTAAGAGAGAAAAAGGTGCTTTTATTTACACTAAAACAAAAGCTTAAAACGATGCAGCTTACAAATACAAATGAGCTTAGCGTAGTAAGAAAAGATATTGCTAAAATCAGTACTGCAATATCAGCTATGAAATAAGGGGCCAGTAATGAGTTTTAAAAGAGAAATTCAAGGCGTAATTGTTTCTAAATCAGGTGATAAAACAGTTAGTGTTTTAGTAGAACGTAAGGTTGTTCATCCAAGATATAGAAAAATAGTAAAACGCTTTAAAAAATATTTAGTTCATGATGAAAAAAATACTGCTAATGTTGGCGATACAGTTGTAGCTATTGAATGCAGACCATTGTCAAAATGCAAATCTTTTCGTCTTAAGACAATATTAGCAGCAGGAGTTGAGTAATGATTCAAAGTTTTACAAGGCTTGTAGTTGCTGATAATAGCGGTGCAAAAGAGTTAATGTGTATAAAAGTATTAGGTGGTAGCAAGAGAAGATATGCTACTGTAGGTGATGTTATAGTTGCATCTGTAAAAAAAGCTTTACCAAATGGTAAAATTAAAAAAGGTCAAGTAGTTAAAGCTGTAATCGTAAGAACTAAAAAAGAAGTTCAAAGAGAAAATGGCTCATTAATTCGTTTTGATGAAAATGCAGCAGTTATTTTAGATGCTAAAAGAGAGCCAGTTGGAACTCGTATTTTCGGGCCAGTTGGTAGAGAAGTAAGATATGGTGGCTTTATGAAAATTGTTTCACTAGCTCCGGAGGTTTTATAATGGCTGTTAAATTTAAAATTAAAAAAGGTGATAATGTAAAAATTATCGCAGGTGATGATAAAGGTAAAACAGGTGTTGTAAAGGCAGTTTTTCCTAAGAAAAATCAAGTAATCGTTGAAGGTTGCAAAATTGCTAAGAAAGCAGTTAAACCAAGCGAACAAAATCCACAAGGTGGTTTTGTAAATAAGGAAATGCCTATGGATATTTCAAATGTAGCAAAGGTGGAGGCATAATATGAGATTAAAAGAAAAATATGTTAATAGCATTAAGCCTGCTATTGCTAAAGAATTTGATATTAAAAATCCTATGTTAATTCCTGCTATTGAAAAAATTGTAATTAGCGTTGGTTTAGGTGCTGAATTTACTAAAGATCAAAAAGTATTACAAAGCATTGTTGATACAATTAGTTTAATTTCAGGACAAAAAGCAGTTGTAACTAAAGCTAAAAAATCAGTTGCTGGTTTTAAAGTAAGAGATGGTTTCCCTGTTGGTGTAATGGTAACTTTAAGAAAAGACAATATGTATGCGTTTTTAGATAAGTTAATTTCTATTGCATTACCAAGAGTTAAAGACTTTAGAGGCCTAAGTAGAGATGGTTTTGATGGTCGTGGAAATTATAGCTTCGGTTTAAATGAACAATTAATGTTCCCTGAAGTTGTATATGACCAAATTTTAAGAACCCATGGTATGAATATAAATGTTGTAACAACAGCAAATAGCGATAAAGAGGCATTAAGATTATTAGAATTATTCGGTGTGCCTTTCACAAAAGGAAAGTAATATGGCAAAAAAATCAATGATAGCAAAAGCTGCTCGTCCAGCTAAGTTTAAAGTTAGAGCTTATACAAGATGCCAAATTTGTGGTCGTCCACACTCAGTATATAGAGATTTTGGAATTTGCCGTGTGTGCCTAAGAAAAATGGCTAATGAAGGATTAATTCCTGGTCTTAAGAAAGCTAGCTGGTAAGGAGAAGTTATGATTAACGATTTAATTTCAGATTCACTAACTCGTATTAGAAATGCAGCACTTCGTAAATTAGATACAACAAAATTACTACACTCAAAAGTTGTAGAATCTATTGTTGATATTTTTAAAGCGAAAGGTTATATTGAAGATTATAGCGTAATAGAAGAAGATAAGAAAAAATTTATCAATATTATTTTGAAATATGATGAAAAAGGTAAAAGCGTTATTAATGAGATAAAACGTGTTAGCAAGCCTGGTCGTAGAGTTTACCGTGGTAAAGAAGAAATCAAAAGATTTAAAAACGGTTATGGAACAATAGTTGTAAGTACAAGCAAGGGTGTTATTAGCAATGAAGTTGCTTATAAAGAAGGCATCGGTGGCGAAGTACTTTGCACTATTTGGTAATTAATGCTTTTTATGGCATTCGGAAAGCTTAAGCTTTCCCTAGACAAATAAAAAGGAAAACTATGTCAAGAATAGGAAAACAACCAATTGAAATTCCAGCTGGAATTTCAGCTAAAGTTGATGGTAATGTTCTTAGTTTTACTAAAGGAAATGTAAAAAAAGAACTTGATTTTAAAGGTAATGTAAATGTTGAAGTTAAAGATAATAAAGTGATCTTTACTCCAAAGGGCGATGATAGAAGCTCAAGAGCTTATTGGGGAACTTACAGGGCTTTAGCTAATAATATAGTAGTAGGTCTTACTCAAGGATTTAAAAAAGTATTAGAAATAAATGGTGTTGGGTATAAAGCTGCAATGAAAGGTAAAACTTTAGAAATGGCTTTAGGATTTTCTCACCCTGTTATTTTTGATGCTCCAGAAGGTATTGAAATAGCAGTTGAAAAAAATGCTATTATTATTACAGGTGCTGATAAGCAAGTAGTAGGTCAAGTTGCAGCTAAAATTCGTGAATTTAGACCACCTGAGCCATATAAAGGTAAAGGTATTAAGTATTCAGATGAGCGTATTATTCGCAAAGCTGGTAAAACATCTAAGAAGTAAGGGATAAATAATGAGAGCAAATATCTTAAAAAGAAAATTATCTCTTAGAATTAAGAGAAAAAAGAGAATTCGTGCAAAAATTAGCGGTTGTGCAACTTTACCAAGGGTATCTATTTTTAAATCAAATAGAACGCTTTATGTTCAAGCAATTGATGATGTAAAAGCTCACACAATAGCTAGCTTAAATGGTAAAAAATTAGGCATTAAAGCAAATATTGAAGGTGCTAAGAAATTAGCAGCTGAATTTGCAAAAAGCTTAAAAGCAGCAAAAATTGAAGAAGCAGTTTTTGATAGAAATGGTTATTTATACCATGGTGTTGTAGCAGCTTTTGCTGATGCTTTAAGAGAAAACGGTATCAAACTATAAGGATAAATTATGGAAAAATATAATAGAGAAGAATTTGAAGAAGTAATTGTTGATATCGGTAGAGTTACAAAGGTTGTTAAAGGTGGTCGTCGCTTTAGATTTACAGCACTTGTAATTGTGGGCAATAGAAATGGTCTTGTAGGTGTTGGTTATGGTAAAGCTAAAGAAGTTCCTGATGCTATTAAAAAAGCAGTAGATGATGCGTTTAAAAACATCATTTCAGTTAAACTTCGTGGCCAAACAATCCCACACGATATTGAAGTAAAATACAATGCAAGCCGTATTTTATTAAAACCTGCTAGCGAAGGTACTGGAGTTATCGCAGGTGGTTCAAGCCGTCCAATTATTGAACTTGCAGGTATTAAAGATATTCTTACAAAATCACTTGGTTCATCAAATCCAGGCAACGTTGTAAGAGCTACAATCAAAGCTTTAAGTATGTTGAAAGGATAAAAAATGGGACTTGAAAATTTACAAAAAGCAGCAGGCTCTACTCATAAAACAAAAAGAATAGGCCGTGGTCAAGGTTCTGGCTGGGGAAAAACTGCTACAAAAGGTGGTAAAGGTCAAACAGCTAGAAAAGGTTATAATGAAAAAAGAGGTTTTGAAGGTGGTCAGCAACCACTTCAAAGAAGATTACCTAAAGTTGGTTTTACTTCTAAGTTTGAAAAACCTTATGTAATTAATGTTGAAAAAGTTACAGCTATTAAAGAATTAAAAGAAATTACTTTTGAAAGCTTAAAAAGTGTTCATAAATTTTCTTCAAGCGTTAAGAAAATAAAATTAATTGGCGCAAGTGCTAGTTCATTAGTAGCAAAAATCAAAGACGAAAACATTAAAACTAGCGGAAGTAAATAATGAATAAAAATCTTGCCAATAAAATTTTTATAACATTGGCGCTTTTATTTGCTTACAGGATACTGGCTTACGTGCCAGTTCCTGGTGTAAATGTAGATGTAATTAAGGAATTTTTTAATTCAAATACAAATAATGCTTTAGGTATGTTTAATATGTTTAGTGGAAAAGCTGCTGAGCGTTTATCAATCATATCTTTAGGTATAATGCCTTATATTACTTCATCAATTATTATGGAATTACTTGCAGCAACATTTCCAAATATCGGTCGTATGAAAAAAGAACGCGATGGAATGGTTAAATATATGCAAATTATTCGTGTAGCAACTATTGTGATTACTTTAGTTCAAAGTGTTGGAGTTTCAATAGGGCTTCAAAGCTTACACTCAAGAACAGGTGAAGCTGCTATTATGATTGATTTTAATACATTTATAGCTTTAAGCGCTGCTAGTATGTTAGCTGGAACTATGTTGCTTATGTGGTTAGGCGAGCAAATTACTCAAAGAGGTATTGGCAATGGTATTTCATTAATTATTTTTGCTGGTATCGTTTCGGGAATTCCTAGTGCGATTTCTAGCACAATTAACCTTGTAAATACTGGTGAATTAAATTTCTTAGTAGTAATTGGTATTGCCTTAGTTATTATTGCAGCTATTGGTGCTATTATTTATGTAGAATTGGGAGAAAGAAGGATTCCAATTTCTTATAGTAGAAAAGTTTTAATGCAAAATCAAAATAAAAGAATTATGAATTATATTCCTATTAAATTAAATTTAAGTGGTGTAATTCCTCCAATTTTTGCTAGTGCAATTTTAACATTTCCTGCTACTGTTTTACAATCAAGTACAAATGAATACATTATGAAAATTAATGATATTTTCAATCCAAATGGTTATGTATTTCATATTTTTACATTCTTTTTTGTAATCTTTTTTGCATATTTTTATTCTTCAATAGTGTTTAATGCAAAAGATATTTCAGAAAACCTAAAAAAACAAGGTGGTTTTATTCCAGGTATTCGTCCAGGAGAAGGAACAGCTTTATATTTAAATGAAATTGCAAGTCGCTTGACATTAAGTGGCTCAATATATTTAGCAATTATCGCTACACTTCCTTGGCTTTTAGCTAAATTTATGGGAGTTCCATTTTATTTTGGTGGAACATCAGTTTTAATTGTTGTTCAGGTAGCACTTGATACAATGAGAAAAATTGAAGCTCAAATGTATGTGAATAAATATCAAACCTTAAGTGCAGTAGGCTTATGATTAATAAATGGCGAATTTTTTTGCCTTTAATATTGGCTATATTTTTCGTGTCTTGTTCGGGAAATGTAGCCAATTTTTATAATAATACAAATTCTAATTATATTGATTTAAATAATTCATATTCTAATTACCATATTCAAATGTTCGAACCTGAATCTAATTATGATGAAACATTTAGTTTAGAAGAGGAATATGAAAAATTATCTAAAGTTAATAGAAGTATTATAGATAAAATTTTATTAGAGGCTAAAGTGTGGAAATATACTCCTTATAAATTGGGTGGAAGTAATCAAAATACAGGTGGAGATTGTTCATCATTTGTAAGATATGTTTTTAATAATGCTTTTGGTATAATTTTAGCTAGAAGTACGGCAGAACAAAGATTAGGTGGTGTTGCAGTTTCAAAAAAAAATCTTAAAGCAGGTGATTTGGTTTTTTTTAAAACTGGAAGAGGTAGAAATGGTATGCATGTTGGTATTTATTTAGAAAAAAAGTCTTTCATACATTTATCATCAAAAGGTGGCACTAGAGTTCAAAATTTGGATTCAAAGTATTGGAAAAATAGATATTTAAGTGCTAGAAGATACAATGGCGTTAAATAAAATTGCAGTTTTTGATAGTGGTGTAGGTGGTTTAGGAGTATTAAAACTACTTGATAAAGTTAAAATAGCTGATGAAATTTTATATTATGCTGATAATAAAAATGTTCCATTTGGAACTAAAAGTAAAGATGAGATTATACAAATTGGACAGCAGGCATTAGATTATTTAGAAAAACAAAATGTAGATTTGATTATTCTAGCATGTAATACTGTTAGTTCTATTTTGCCAGTTTTAAAGACAAAGACCAAAGTTTTACCAATAAGCGATTTTGCTATTTTAGGTCTTAGCAGGATTGCTAATAATAAAAATACATTGATAATAGCTACAAAAGCAACTATTAATTCTTCACTTTATCAAAATGCTTGTGATAAATTTAATATCAAAGCGGATTTCATAAGTCCCATAGAATTTGTTCCTATTGTTGAGAGTATGGAATTTAATAAAGCTAATGATATTATGTCTAATTATTTTACAAAAAGAGATTATCAATATATTTTATATGCTTGTACTCATTACCCATTTTTAGATAAAGAAATTAAAAATTATTTTGTTAATTCTATTACTATAGACCCAGCATTAATTTTATTAGAACAATTTGAAAAAATACAAAAAGTTCCTAAAACATCAATAATATTTGAAGCTTCAAGTGATACTAGGATATTAAAAGAATTTTATGAAAGGATTAATAATGAATGAAATTTTAAAAATGCCGTGCGGTGTATATGCTACAAATTGTTATATTATAAAAGGTAAAAATGCTGATATTGTTATTGATCCAGGATTTAATTCCATAAATTTTATTAAAAATAATTGTAGTAAAGTTGTAGCAGTTTTAAACACTCACGGACATCATGACCATGTTTGGGATAATAAAATAGTATCTCAAGAATTTAATGCACCTTTATATTGCCATAGAGATGATATTTTTATGTTAGCAGACCCTAATAGTTGTGGATTTATTCATAGTGATGATATAGCTATAGGTGTAGGAGATGGCGAGAGTTTGGTTTTTGATGATTTAAAATTTACTTTTCATCATTTTGCAGGTCATACTCCAGGTTGTTCTATAATAGAATTTGATAATTTTTATTTTAGTGGAGATTTTTTATTTGAAAGAAGTATAGGAAGATGGGATTTTCTATTTTCTAGTGCGGAGGATATGATAAAAAGCCTTGAAAAAGCTAAAAATTTAAAAGATGATTTTATACTTTTACCAGGGCATGGAAATCAAACAAAAGTTAGTTTGGAAAAACCAAATTTTGATTTATGGATTAGATACGTTAAAAATTCAATATAGATAGGTAAAATATGATAGAAATTAAAAAACCAGCAGAAATAGAAAAATTAAGAGTAGCTAATAAAATGGTTGCAAAAACGCTAGATTATCTTGAAACTTTAATAAAACCAGGAATTTCTTTAAAAGAATTAGATAAAGCTGCAGAAGATTATATCTTAAGTCTTGGTGCAAAACCAGCTTTTAAAGGGCTTTATGGTTTTCCAGGTGCAATTTGTGTTAGTCTTAATGAAACTTGCATTCATGGAATTCCTGATGATAGAGTTTTAAAAGAAGGCGATATTGTAAGTTGCGATGTTGGAACTTTCATAGATGGATATTATGGAGACGCTGCTAGGACTTATGGTGTTGGCAAAATCTCTAAAAAAGATGAAGAATTAATTGCTTGTAGCAAGGATTGTTTGCTAAATGCAATAAGTAATATTAAAGATGGTATGAGATTTAAAGAGCTTAGCAAGATTTTAGAAGACTTTATTCGCTCTCGTGGTTTTGTTCCACTAGAAGGGTTTTGCGGACACGGCATTGGTAGAAAACCACACGCAGAGCCTGAAATACCAAACTATCTACACCCAAATGATAGTATTAAAAATGGTCCAAAGATTAAAAATGGAATGGTATTTTGTATAGAGCCTATGATTTGTCAAAAAGATGGAAGACCTAAAAATCTAAAAGGTATGTGGGAAACTGCTTCAGCAGATGGGTTAAATACTGCTCATTATGAACACTGCGTAGCTATTGTAAATGGAAGAGCTGAGATTTTATCAATTAATGAGTAATTTATGGATGCGAAAATAATTAAATCTAAATTAGATTTTAGCAGTGTTTTGTATTTTGTATTTATTTATTTGATTATTGCAATAACACAAGGAGCTTTTAAAGCAGGCTTTGTTTATTTAAGCATATTTTTCTCAATTTTGCTTGTGATTTATATTTATGATATGCCTATAATTAAAGTGATTTTGTATAAAGATAGAATTGGAGTTAGATTTATATTTTTTACAAAATACATAAAACTAAGCGATATTAAAAGCTATAAAAGAAAAAAGAGATTTTTAAAAATCAAAACCAATGGCTTATTTTATTCAAATATAAAATTAAGAAATTTTCATAAAAATAGCCTTGATGAAATAGAAAAATATTTATAAAATTCAATTTTTTAAAAAATTATTGCAAGTAATAAATTTAAAATTATTAATTTATAATTGAAAAATAAATTTATATTTTATTAAAATATCAATTTAGTTATATGATTAAAAAGTTTTTATATTTAATATTAATATATTTAAAAAGATAATTAATTTAACATATTGTATTAAAACATTATATTTTTAAAATTAGTTTTTACCATTTTTAAATAATCTTTCTTAATTTTTATAAAATATTAAAATAAAAAAATAATAAAAAACAAAAGATAAATTTAAAATAATAATTTAATGTAATTTGTAGAAAATTAATTAAAAATTTTAATTAATTTTCTATTTTTAATATTTCTAATAAAGAATTTTCAATATTTTTTAGTTTATTTAAGCGAATATTAATAGCTTCTTTTTGTTTTTCACAAATTAAGCTAAGTTCGGTTAAATAATCATTAAAATGTTTATTCATTTGTTTTTTATTTATTAACAATTCTTCAAATTCATAGAATGAGCAATCCGTTAAAAGCCTGTTATAAATTTCATTTTCGCTAGGTAAATATAGTTTAAATTTAGTGTTGTCAAGCTCATAAAATTCACGACTAGCGTTAATCTTTTCATAAAAAAATGAAAGGCTTAATTTTGTAGCATTTTCATAATTATTTAAAGCCTTTGTATTTATTTTTTCATATAATAAATTTAATTTTAATTCATATTGAAAAAAGGCTTTTTGATAATCATTTATTATTAATTCATCAAGCGCTTTGTAAAAATCATCACATATTCCATAATATTCAGATTTTACTATTGTTAAATAATTTTTACCTAATTCTTTGGTTTTTAATAAATTTAAATTATTTATAAAATTATTCAAAGGCTGTTTGAAATTATCTTTAATATTTAAAAATAAATCATTTAGTTCTTTTTTTATTCTTAAAAATTCTTTGTTAATGATGTCTTTGTTATAAAAAATATTTAAAAACGTATCATCAGGGATTATTGTTTTGTATTTATATTCGTTTTTTTCGTAACAATCCTTATGCAATAATGTTTTTTTATTTGTAAAATAATTTGCATTTTTTTCTTTAAAATTATTTAAAAATTCTTGAGTTATATTTTTTGCTATAGTTTTTAATGCATTTAGTATTTTTTCATTAAAATCATCAAAAATTTCTTTATTGTTTATTTTTTTGATTATGTCGTTATATTCATCAATTCTTGCATTTAAAGTATTTAGTGCATCATAAATTTTTAAATTTATATAATTTAGTTGATATTTTATATTTTCTAAATTTTCTTTTATTATTTTTTCTTTTATTTCCGTTTTATTAAGGTCTTTGAGAAAATTGTAGAATGCTTCAATATTAGAATCATTATTATTTTCTACAGCTAATTTACACGAAATTAATTCTATTTTTGAAAAATATTTGCTAAAAACTTTATTTAAATAATTTTGCAATTTTTCTTGTTCTTGCTTATTTAATTTATCTTTTTGATTTACTAAACAAATGCTTGGAATATTTTTTTTGAATGATTTTATAGCCTTTTCTTCACTAAGTTTTCCAGCACTTTCAGCTAAACTTAGCCAAATTAGTGCATCAAAAGAATTAATTAAATTCTTAGAAAATTCCTCATCATTTTCATTAGCGTTTAAGCCTGGGGTGTCTATTAAGGTTATATTTTTTAAAATTTCATTATCAGTATATATGTGTATATTTTTTAGCCCATCAATATTTTCATTTTGGTCGTTTAAATTCTTACTATTAATAATTTTTAAACCTTCTTCATATTCTCCTAAAACAACATCTTTTTCACCATATTTAATATATGTAGCGACAACACTAACAGGTCTTGCACCAGTAGCTAATAGATTTTTTTTAAATAATAAATTTAGTAAAGAACTTTTCCCAGAGCTAAATTGTCCTATAACCCCAACTTGAATTGGTTGTAGATAATTAGTAATATTTTTATCCATAGTTTGTATCAATTCTTTACTCAACATAAATTTAGGATTTTCTAGCTTATTTTTAATATTTTTTAAGTGTCCTAAAAAATTATCATCATAACTAGGATTAAATTTTTTATTATATTCATCTATTACATTTTTAATCATCTAATGCCTTTTTTAATTGTGTTAATTGTTCAATAATTTTTGTATTTTTTTCTAAAATTAAACTAGCATCACTAATATTTTCAGGTATATGTGTTATTGTATACATGCTATTTAGCGTTGATTTTAAATAATCATCGGCTGTGTTTTTTTGTTTAATAAATTTAAAAATATCATAATTTAAATTCGTGTATATAGCATTTAATTTTTCTTGAATATCATTTTCTACTTTTGTTGATAAAATATTAAATGTATTTAATACCCTATCTAAATTATCATAGTTTTCTTGAAGTTTTTTATTATTAAATTCAAATACAATATCCGAATTGATTTCAATTTTTTTACAGATTTCATCAAAATCATTCATAAAATTATGTTTTAAGCTAGAATAATTACCACTTAAACAATCTTTAAAGCCTTGCATTATTATGTTTTTTGCTTGTTCATTAGAATAATTTTTATTGTAATTTAATTCATCAAATATTTTATTTGCTTGTATTTTTGCTAAAAATTTTAGCTCGTGTTCTTGCAATTCATATTTTTTATTTTCATATTCTTTTAACAATTCAAAATTTAAAATTTTTCTTTCATTTTGCAATCTAGCTTTTTCTTTTAATTCATCTATTTTTTGTTTGTAGTTATTATCATCAAGTTTAAGAGAATTATTTATATTTTCTAAATTTAAAATTTCGTTTGAGATAATATTTTTAATTTTTTCTTTTATATTATTGGTAAATTCTTTTGTATTTGATGAGTTAAAAATATTTTCATTTAAAAACATTCTTAATGAGTTTATATTACCATTATTTTTATTATTTTGATATTCATTAGCACTAACGCTAAATAAATAAAAAGGAGTTGTTATGTTGTGTTTTAATAATTCATTTTTAAAGCGATTTTGCACATAATCTTTTAATTTAAATAATTCGCTTTGACTTACTAAATCACTTTTTGTAAGAACTAAAATTAGTTTCGTTGTTGGGTTGTTTTTCATAAAATTACATAAAAATTCTAAATCCTTAATGCTAAGTGCTTGTGTAGCACTCATTAAGTATAAAATACAGTTTGCTTTTTTAAGAAATTCTAAGCTTTTTTGTTCTCTACTGATTACTATATCATCAAGTCCTGGGGTATCTATAATGCTTATATTGTTTTTTAAATATTCATTATTTATGTTAATTTCTATATCTTTTACAAAAATACTCATATTAGAATTAGCACTTGTGTAGTTATAAAGGTCTTTAAGCTCTATGTTAATGCTTTCAAATTTTTTATAATCAATTTTAAAATATTCACTTAACTCCTCATTTAAACTAGCTTGAGATTTGATTGTATTAAATTCTTTTTCATCATAAAAATTTACTTTAACGCAAGGATTATTAGAATAATTTATTATGCTTAAATTAGCAGTTTCTGGTGCATTTGATACACCCAAAAAATTACTATCTAATAATGAATTTATTAAGCTTGATTTACCGGCATTAAATATCCCGCTAAAAGCTATTTTAAAATCTTTTGTTTCTAGCTGATTTTTAAATTCTTGCACTTGTTTTTTTAAGTCATCGGATAATAAATTATTTAACTCATTAAAAATTTCATTTAATTTATTTTTAGTTTTATCAAATTCATTATTAAATTTATTTGAGTTTGTCCCGTTTTGTTCTTTTAGATAATTAAATATTGTTTCATTTTTTACTATGTTTTTTAATTTTTCTAAATGAAATAATATCTCTTTAGGGTCTAAAAGATTATTTTTTATTGAATTTAATACCCCTATTTGTAATTTTTTTAATTCATAAAAATTATTTATTTGTAGATAGGTTGTATATGTTTTTAGACTTAATAATTCTTTGTAATTAGCTTCATTTGCTGTTAATACTAAAGCAGCAAATTCATTTGAAAATATATTTTTTTCGTAGTTATAATCAAGGTTACCTAGTAAATCTTTCCATAAATTTTGTAATAATTCTTGCAATATTATCCCTTTTTTAAAATATGACAAATATTATCTTTATAAGTTAAATATGATTTATTATTGTTTTTTTTGTCTTATATATTTTTAATTTAGTTACAATTTGTATCAATTTTTTGTATAAATTTATACTAAAGTTTTTGTGTTATAATCGGTTGTTTTAATAATATTTAAGGAGATTTTATGAAAAAACAAATATTTTTTTGTTTAGCATCTAGTATTTTATTTTTAGGTTGTAATCAAAATGCTACAAATACATATAAAAATGAAGTTTGTATTGTAAATGAGAATATTTTTTCAGGGGTTGAGCCAAATTGTAAAAATGGGCAAGTTTTTTATTTTCAGCCAAGTCAATTAATGAACAAACAAATTCCTATAGTAGTTTCTACATATTTTTGTGATTTTAAATTTCCTATAGTGCAAAATGAAGGTGGTGTAACTTGTGTTTATAAACGTAAATTTAATGTAGCAACTATACAGCAACCAGCACAAGTACAACAAAATAATAATCAACAAAATACTCAAACTGAGCAACCAACTCAGCAAAATAATACGCAAAAAACGAATAAATAAAAGACTACATTTGTAGTCTTTATTAAAATTATTATTTATTTTTAGAGGAAAAAATGAAAGCAAATGATAAAAGTTTAGATTTGATTAATGAAAATATAAAAAAATTAGAGCAAATTTTCCCTGAAGCAGTGAGTGATGGAATAATTAATTATGAAATTTTAAAATCTTTAATGGGGGGGGGGGATTACAGGTGATGAAAAATATGGATTAAATTGGTTTGGTAAGGAAAATGTATTAAATAGCTATTTTAAATCAACCACAAATACCTTAAGATACGATGAAAATAATTCAAATGAAAATTCAAATAATATTTATATAAAATCGGATAATTTAGAAGCTTTGAAATTACTTCAAAAATCTTATTTTGAAAAAATTAAAATAATTTATATTGACCCACCTTATAATACAGGCAAGGATTTTGTGTATAAAGATGATTTTAACGATACTTTAAAAGCTTACAAAGAGCAATTAAATAATATCACAACAAATACGAACACAGATGGTAGGTTTCATTCAAATTGGCTTAATATGATGTATCCAAGGCTAAAACTTGCAAAAAATTTACTCCGTGATGATGGTGTGATATTTATAAGTATTGATGATAATGAAGCAGCACAATTAAAACTATTATGTGATGAAATTTTTGGACAAAATAATTTTATATCTCAATTTGTTTGGCAAAAAAAATCAGGTGGTGGCCAAGCTAAGTATTTTTATGAAGGACACGAATATATTTTAATTTATGTTAAAAATAAAAATTTATTTGATGGTCTTTTTAAAAGTAAGGATAAGCCAGAAATTATCGATGATTTAATAAGAAAGGTGCATGGAAAATATACAAATCATCCAAAATTAGAACCACTTTTTGATAAATATGGTAGTAGGTTAATTAAACATAGAAATTTAATGTTTGAAGAATTAGATATTTTTTTAAATGAACAAATGATTACTAAAGAAAAATATAACGAAATATTAGAAAATATTAATAATAAAACATATTTTTTAAAACAATATAAGGATACAAATTTTAATCTTATTTGTGCTTATAATAATAGTGATGTTTCAAAAATGTATTCATTAATAAATGGGTATTGGACTTCTGATGGTAATGATGAAGTAGAGCAACTATTTAAAAAATTAGTTTTTGAAAATCCTAAACCTACAAGGCTTTTACTAGAGTTATTTTCTAAAAATCTTCAAAAAGACGATATTATTTTAGACTTTTTCAGTGGTTCGGCGACAACGGCACACGCTGTGATGCAACTAAATGCCGAAGATGGTGGAAACAGAAAATATATTTTAGTGCAAGTCCCAGAGCCTACTGATACTAAGAGCATAGCATATCAAAACGGATATAAAAATATTTGTGAAATAGGACTTGCAAGGATAAAAAAATCTAGTGAAAAAATCAAGCAAGATTATAAAGATGCTAGTTTTGATGATGGAGTTAAGGTTTTTTATTTAGATAGTTCAAATATTAGTGAATGGAGTGGAGAAAATATTACCCAAGAAAATTTATTTACTAGACTTGAAAAGATAAAACAAGATAGAAGTGAGCTTGATTTAGTTTATGAGTTTATTTTAAAGCAAGGATATTCTTTGACTTCTAAAATAGAATATAAATACAATAAATATTTTATAAAAGACTATGAAAAAACTATGATAATTTGCCTAAAAGAATGTGATATTGATGAGCTTTTAAAATATAAAGATTGTGAAATTATTATAAAAGACGATTTGCTTAATGACGATAAAAAATTAAATGCTTTAGAAAATTTAAATAACATAAGAACATTTTAGGAGTTTGTATGAAAATAGAGTTTAAAACCCTAAATTATCAAATAAAAGCAGTAAATAACATAGCAAGACTTTTTAAAGGGCAAAAATTAGAAAAATCATCATTTCATGAGATAGGTTGTACTGAAAATAAAAATATTTTAAATATATCAAATAAAGATATTTTAAATAATTTTAATGAAATAGCAAAACTTAATAATTTAGATGAAATTAATGAATTAAATGAGCTTAGTTTTGCTATTAGTATGGAAACAGGCACTGGAAAAACTTATGTGTATTTAAAAAGTATATATGAGTTAAATAAACTTTATGGATTTAGTAAATTTATAATAGTAGTTCCAAGTGTGGCTATCCGCGAGGGTGTCATTAAAACATTTGAAATTACGAAAGAACATTTTATAGAGCAATATACAGGGCTTATTTGCAAAAGTTTTGTTTATAATTCTAGTAATTTAAACGATGTAATGGATTTTAGTGAAAATAATTATTTGAGTGTAATGATAATAAATATTGATGCTTTTAATAAGGATAGCAATAAATTAAATCAAGAGTTAGAAGGTTATGGGAAAGTTATTGAAATAATTCGTAAAACAAATCCTATAATAATCCTAGATGAGCCACAAAATATGATGAGTGAAAATGCAAAAGATAGGATAAAATCATTAAATCCTATGGCTATTTTTAGATTTTCAGCAACGCATAAAGATAGTTCAAATTTAATTTTTAAACTTGATGCAAATGATGCCTTAGAGCAAAGATTAGTTAAAAAAGCAGAAGCTTTAAGCGTAGTGCAAGTGCATACCAGAAATGAAGCCTATATAAAGTTGATTAGTATTGATGAAAAATTTAATGCCAAAGTTGAACTTGACATTGGTAATAAAGGGAGTGTTATTAGAAAAGTTATTAAAATAAAACACGGCGATTTTTTAGATGATAAGACTAAATTAGCTATTTATAATGGTTTAAAAGTGGTTGAAATTGGAAGTGATTTTGTAGATTTTGCTAATTTTAAATTAAAAATTGGTGAAAGTAATATAAAAGATGATTTAGAGCTTTTACAAAGAGCACAAATTCATGCAACTATAAAAACACATTTAGAAAAGCAAGAAAAATTACTTCCATTGGGAGTAAAGGTAATATCTTTATTTTTTATAGATAAAGTAGCTAATTTTAGGGGAAATAATGCAAAATTTAAAAATATTTTTGAAGAAGAGTTTAAAAATCTTATAAAACAATATTCAAATTTAGAATATTTATATAATGGTAAATTTTACGATGGATATTTTTCAGTAGATAAGAAAGGTGTTGAAAAAGATACAAAAGGTAATACACAAGATGATAACGATACTTATACAAAAATTATGAAAGATAAAGAAAAATTACTAAGCCTTAACGAGCCACTTAGTTTTATTTTTTCGCACTCAGCTTTAAAAGAAGGCTGGGATAATCCAAATGTTTTTAATATTTGTACTTTGAATGATACAAAAAGCGAAATTAAAAAACATCAAGAAATAGGTAGAGGTTTAAGACTTGCTGTTAGAAATGATGGGAGAAGGCTTGATGGTGATTTGTATGAATATAATGTTTTAACCGTTATTGTCAATGAAAGTTATGAAGATTTTGTAAGTAGCTTTCAAAAAGAATATGAAGCATTAGGATATAGCAGAGTAAATGCACCAAAAAATGCATCAACTAAAAAAATTATTAAACTAAATGATAATTTTAAGAGTGCTGAATTTATAGAACTTTGGGATAAAATCAAACAAAAAACTAGGTATAAATTAAAGCTTAATGATAATTTTATTAGTGATTGTATAAAGGCGATTGATAATCTTCAAAATTTAGAAAAATCAAAAATTATAGTAAATAAGATAGATGTTAAAAATACAAATGAAGTTATAAATATAGGCGAAGTTAATAGGTTTATTATTGATAAAAGGTATGAAATTTTGCCAAATTTTATTGAAATTATTGCAAATAATACAAGTATAACCAAAAAGAGTGTAGCAAAAATTCTATCAAAAATAAATAAAAATATATTTGATAATATTTTTATTAATCCACAAGATTTTTGCGAAAAAATAAGTAATAAAATAAATGAAACAAAATCTATATCACTTATTGATGAATTAATATATGAAAAAATTGATGAGTTTTATGAATTGAGTAATTTTGAAGATGAATTTATTTGTTATGCTGATGAATTAAACAAAAGTTTAAAAGGTGTTTATGATGAGGTAATGCTTGATTCTAGTATTGAAAAGAAATTTTTAAATGATAGTAATACTCACGAACAAATAAAACTTTGCATAAAGCTTCCTAATTGGTTTAAAATAAATACCCCATTAGGTACCTATAATCCAGATTGGGCGATAGCTAAAGACAATAAGGTTTATTTTGTGGTAGAAACTAAAGGAAGTTTAAATCAAAACGAAAGAAGAAAAAATGAAAATGCAAAAATTGAATGTGGTAAAAAACATTTTAAGCTGTTGGGCGTGGAATATCAAGAAGCTATGAATTTAAATGATATTTTATGAAAATATAAGATTTTATATTATTTTTTAATTTTAGAATTTGAAATAATAAATTTCAAATTCTTTTATATTTTTTTACAATCCCAAACGCTCATAAATCTTATCAATATTTTTAAGATGATAATCAACTAAAAAAGCATTTTCAATCTCTTCGGTACTTAAGATTTCGCAAATTTCTTTGCTATTTTTTAATAATTCTTTAAACTGAAGCTTTTCGCTCCAAGCTTTTTTAGTTAGTCCTTGCACTAAATCATACGCCATCTCACGACTTAAACCCTTTTGAATGAGGGCTAAAAGCACTTGTTGAGAGAAGATTAATCCATAAGATTTATCTAAATTACTTTTCATATTTTCAGGATAAATCATTAGATTTTTTACAATAGAGCTAAATCTTTTTAGCATATAATCAAGCAAAATCGTTACATCAGGAAGCATAATTCGCTCTGCACTTGAGTGGCTAATATCACGCTCGTGCCATAGATTTATGTTTTCGTAAGCAGTTATTAAATACCCCCTAATCACACGGCTAAGACCACAAATATTCTCACTTCCTATTGGATTTTTCTTATGTGGCATTGCAGAGCTGCCTTTTTGATTTTCACTAAAATATTCAAGCATTTCTACGCATTCAGTTTTTGCAAGGTGTCTTATCTCTGTAGCAAATCTTTCCAAAGCACTTGCAATCAACGCACACACGCTTATATAATTTGCGTGCAAATCTCTAGGTAAAACTTGAGTGCTGATATTTGCTACATTTAATCCAAGCTCTTTACAAATATCAAGCTCTACTTCTAGTGGAACATTTGCATAAGTGCCTACTGCACCGCTAATTTTTCCTACTCTAATCTCTTCACTAGCGTTTATAAAACGCTCATAATTTCTTTTGATTTCTTCGTAAAAATAAGCAAACTTTAGCCCAGTGGTAGTAAGCTCTGCATGAACTCCGTGAGTTCTTCCTATTTGTGGAGTATATTTATAAAGATTTGCTTTTTCTTTTAAAATATCTAAAAGATTTTCTAAATTAGCTTTTATTATTTCATTTGCTTTTTTTAGTTGAATTGCTTGTGCAGTATCTACTACATCAGTGCTTGTTAGTCCATAATGAACCCATTTTCTCTCATCGCCTAAATTAAGTGATAATGCTCTTGTAAATGCTATTACATCGTGTTTGGTTTGCTCTTCTATTTCTTTTATTTTTGCTATATCAAATTTAGCATTTTTATATAGTTTTTCTAAATCTTCATTAGGAATTACACCTATTTTATTAAACGCCTTGCAAGTTGCAAGCTCAACTTCTAGCCAAGCATTAAATTTAGTTTCTTCACTCCAAATACTTGACATTTCAGGGTTTGAATATCTTGCAATCATTATAAAATACCTTTTAATAAAGATTTTACTGCATCTTTAGGCTTTTCATCACCATTTAATAAAGATTTTACTGCATCCTGTGGAGATTTTACTTCTTCATTTTGTTCTGTTTTATCTTTTTTATTTGTAAATTTATCAATTATTTTTAGTGTATTCTCAATAGTATTTTTAGCGTCCGGATTAAATTTAATTTTATCACTTGTGCCAGTAAATGTTCCTTTTATTTCATTGTTGTTAAATATAACATAAGCAGGGGCATTAATAGCTTTACTTATAGTATTGTAGGTTCCGTTACTAACTTCTAATTTAGCATTTTTAGCATTTAAATTTGCATTATAGTCTATTAAGTTTTTATTGATATTTACAACGGCCTTTCCATTATCAAATATTATTTTAGTAATGTCAGTGTTTAGTACTAAATTTAATAAATTTATTGATTGATGAGGTTTTAGATGACCTTCTCCTAGACTAGCATTTAAAACACCGTTAGCATTTTTTATATTATAGTTTAAGTCTCCGCTAATGTTTGCTCTATAAATATCCACAAAATCAAAAGATTTTGCAAGTTGCTCTAGCGCTACATTATTTAAATTAGCGTTAAATTTATCTCCATTTAGCTTAGCAGCTAATGAACCGCCAAAGAATTCTTTTGAGTTTAAAGTAAGATTTAATATCTTATCAAAAGTTAAATTCCCATCAACTTTTACATTTCCGCTCATATTTTTATTAAGTAAAGCATTAAAATTAGCTAGATTTGCACTCGCATCATAATTTGCGTTTGCTACGCCTTTTTTGTAATTACCATTTGCGTTAAAACTATCTACTAAATCAGTATTTAATTTAGCGTCAAAACTGATATTATCAGCACCATTTAGTTTAACATCAGCATTTGCTAATACTTTTGAATTTATATTTAAATCATAATTGCTTTTAAAATAACTAGGGATTGTTTTTCCACTAATATTTATATTTGTAGTTCCTATTAATTTTTTCAAATCACTTAAATTTGTATTGATATCAATATTTGCATCTATCATTTTATCTTGATTAATTAAGCTTAGAAGTGCTAACGAATTTAATCCTTTTAAATTAGCATTTAGGTCATTTTTACCCATTTTAATATCGGCATTTCCACCTAGTAAAAGTCCTTTAGCACTAGCATTTTCTAAACCATTTTTATCTAAATTTGCACTTGCATTAAGATTAATTATTTCTCCACCATTAAGTTTTACAAGTCCAGCATTAGCTTTTAAATCAGTATTAATTGATGTTGTACTTTTTACTAAATTGTGAGTGATTTTTAAACTTTTAGCATTTAAATTTTTACCATTTAATGCTGAAACTATATTTATAATATTATCTTTAAAAGTGATATTTGAATCTATTTTTAAATCACTATTAAGATTAGGATTAATGAAGGCTAATTCGCTAAGATATGCTACGATTTGTCCTTTTACTTCTTTTTTTGTTATGTTAATTGGTTCAAATTTACTAGCTAAATTGAAAATATTAGATTTTACATTGATATTCGGAGTAATCTCATTAGCTTTATAAGTATTTTTTGAATCAATTATAACCTTGCCAAATCTTGAAATATCAATGCCAAATTCTTTAGTTATGCTAGGTTTTAAATTAAGTTCAGAGTAAAGACTAATGTGGGCAGCTGCATCAAGTTTATCTTTATTAAATTCATCAACATTTGCATTTAGGTTGATAAATCCACTTGCATAATCAACATTTGCGATTTTGCTTAATTTTTCTACATCTAAATTATTAGCATTAAGGTTTAGCTTAGTTGGGAAATAATCTTTTATATTTGCATCAAGTGTAAGTGGGCTAGTAAAAATAACACCTTTTCCATCTATATTAAAATTATTAAATTTACCACTGATATTACCGGCTATGTTTAGCGGGTCATTGATTTTTAGAATTTCTAAATTTTTACCTTCTAGTAAGTATTTTAAGTCTAGATTTTGAGAAAATAACGAAAATCCACCATTAACACTAGCTTCTAGCATACCATTTACTAAAATTTTTAAATTAAGTTCAGAAAATTTTAATTTAAATTCTTCTATTTTTATTGATATATTTGAATTTTCATTCAGTTTTTTTTCAGCAATATTTTTAATAAAATCATTTCCAAATCCTGTAAATAATACACAATAAATTCCTATAAAAAGCACTATAAATAGGGCTAAAATAGAATAAATAACCTTTTTCATAATTAATTCCTTGTAAATAAATTCATAAAACTGCTTTAGTCTTTGAAACTAAACTTTTTTTAGTTTTTAACACTAAGATATTAATTTTATTAACCATTCTTAATTATAATTTAGCACTTAATAATTAAGAGTGACAAAAAAGTCAAGAAAGGAATAAAAATGAAATTCACTCCCCTAAACAAACGTGTATTAATAAAATGCGCTAATGAAACTAAAACTACAGCTTCTGGTATTATTATACCTGATAATGCTAAAGAAAAACCACAAAATGGTGAAGTTTTTGCAGTAGCTAGTGATATTAGTGATGTAAAAGTAGGCGATAAAGTAGTTTTCAGTAAATATTCAGGAACAGAAATTAAATTAGAAGATGGAACATATTTAGTATTAAATTATGAAGATATTTTAGGAATTTTATAAGGAGATTTAAATGGCAAAAGAAATTTTTTATTCAGACGAAGCTAGAAATAAATTATATGAAGGCGTTAAAAAATTAAATGACGCTGTAAAAGTTACTATGGGGCCTCGTGGTAGAAATGTATTAATTCAAAAAAGTTTTGGTGCTCCAACTATTACAAAAGATGGTGTTAGCGTTGCAAAAGAAGTTGAATTAAAAGACACTTTAGAAAATATGGGTGCAAGTTTAGTTCGTGAAGTTGCAAGTAAAACTGCTGATCAAGCAGGAGATGGAACTACAACTGCAACCGTTTTAGCTCACGCAATTTTTAAAGAAGGTTTAAGAAATATAACAGCTGGTGCAAATCCAATTGAAGTTAAGCGTGGTATGGATAAAGCTTGCGAAGCAATTATAGCTGAACTAAAAGCTTTAGCAAAACCAGTTGCAGGAAATAGAAAGCAAATCGCACAAGTTGCTACAATTTCAGCAAATAGCGATGAAAAAATCGGACAATTAATTGCTGATGCAATGGAAAAAGTAGGCAAAGATGGCGTTATCACAGTTGAAGAAGCAAAATCAATCAATGATGAATTAAGCGTTGTTGAAGGTATGCAATTTGATAGAGGTTATTTAAGTCCATATTTTATTACAAATACCGATAAAATGGTATGCGAATTAAGTAATCCTTTAGTTTTATTATATGATAAAAAAATCACAAATTTAAAAGATATTTTACCAATCCTAGAAGCTGCACAAAAAAATGGTCGCCCACTTTTATTAATAGCTGAAGATATTGAAGGCGAAGCATTAGCAACTTTAGTTGTAAATAAATTAAGAGGAATTTTAAATATAGCTGCAGTTAAAGCTCCTGGTTTTGGCGATAGAAGAAAAGCAATGCTTGAAGATATTGCAATCTTAACAGGTGGAACAGTAATTTGCGAAGAAATGGGAAGAACACTTGAGAGTGCTGGTGCTGAGGATTTAGGAAGTGCTAGTTCAATCGTAATTGATAAAGATAATACTACAATAGTAAATGGTGCAGGTAGCAAAGACGCAATTAATGCAAGAATTAATCAAATCAAAGCTCAAATTGCTGAAACTACAAGCGATTATGATAGAGAAAAATTACAAGAGCGTTTAGCAAAATTAAGTGGTGGTGTTGCTGTTATTAAAGTTGGTGCTGCAACTGAAACTGAAATGAAAGAGAAAAAAGACAGAGTTGATGACGCACTAAGTGCAACTAAAGCTGCTGTTGAAGAAGGTATAGTAATTGGTGGTGGTGCTGCACTAATTCACGCTACAAATAGAATTAATATAAATTTAGAAGGCGATGAGTTAATCGGTGCAAATATCGTTCGCCGTGCAATCAAAGCTCCAATTCGCCAAATTGCAGAAAATGCAGGATTTGACGCTGGTGTGGTTGTTAATACAATTGAAACTTGCAAAGATGAAAACAAAGGATTTGATGCTGCAAGTGGTGAATATGTAGATATGTATGAAGAAGGAATAATTGACCCTGTTAAAGTTGAGCGCGTAGCATTACTTAATGCTGTAAGCGTTGCTTCAATGCTACTTACAACAGAAGCTACAATAAGCGATATTAAAGAAGACAAACCTGAAATGCCAATGGGTGGCGGTATGGGCGGAATGCCTGGTATGATGTAATCAAAGTAGCCTTAAAAGGCTACTTTTATATACTTTATTTTTAAAATTTAAAAATTCGTAATTCTTATTCGTATGTGATTATTATGTAAATAGTTTTTTTCAAAAAATTACAAAAGCAAAAAGCTTTTATAATCAAAACGATATGCTGTAAAATTATTATTTATAAATTAATAAAACATTTATAAAAATAATGAGATGAAATTTAAAAATATAATTATAAGTTGTATGATTTTAAAATATTATTAATTTAGTGATAAAACTAATATCAATAATATAAAATCAAATTATACTTGATAAAGTAAATTTTAATTGGATTTGTTATTTGAAATCGTGTTTTTAGGCATTTAGTGATATGATATTAAAAAAAATATCAAAGATATTTTTAATATCATAGTTTTAAAAATTATTGAAATTTTAGTAAAAATTAATATTAAATATGATTTTTAGGTTTAAATTTAAAAATTTGATGTATAACTAATAATAGCTCCATCACCTACACTGTTAATACTAATTTTTTTATCTACTAAAAAATAGCTAAAAGTTCCAGCTAATAAGGCTCCAGCAACGACATCGTGTGTGTAATGTTTTTTGGATTTAATTCTAGAGTATCCCACATAGCTAGCTAATATATATGGCACTATAGCTTGTTTTATTCCATATCTTTTATGTATAAAAGAAGCACTAGAAAACGATGCAGCTGTATGACCACTAGGAAAGGATATTTTATCAGAATTATCAGGTCTTTTTTCTCTTACAGTTCTTTTTAAAATTTCCACACTGGCTTGTGTAGCTATAAAAGTCATTAAAAAATTCTTACCTCCATCTATAAAATCATCATTATAAATTGTGATACCTAATGCGTAAATCGGCAATGCGATTTGTAATATATCTCCAGTTTTTTTAATATTATCAGCAAAAGCATTAGAACTAAAATTTAAAATAACAATTAATAAAAAATATATTATTTTCATATTACATCCTTAATTTTCTGTGCATTCTACCCCCCCCCTTTAAAACTAGCTTAATTATGTATATATTTATGTTATTTATATAAAATTAAAAAATTTATTTAAAAGGATTTTTTCATGAAAAATATATTTTTAATAAATGGTGCAAAGGCGTTTAGTAATTCTCAAGCAATTCTTAGCAAAAATTTACATGAACACGCTACAAAGATTTTAAAAGATAATGGTTTTAATGTATTTACTACAACTATTGATGATGGATACGATGTCAATGTTGAGGTAGAAAAATTCTTAAAAGCCGATATTGTTATATGGCAAATTCAGGGTTGGTGGTATGCTGCACCTTGGATTGTATATGAGTATATGGCAAAAGTTTTTGATGAAGGGGTGGATAAACTTTTTACTAGTGATGGTAGAAGTAGGAGCGATGTTAATAAAAAATATGGTTCAGGCGGTCTTTGTAAAGGTAAAAAATATATGCTTTCATGGACTTGGAATGCACCAAGGATTGCATTTGAAGACAAGGAACAATTTTATAAAGGCATAGGTGTTGATGGTATTAGTGTAGGACTTCATAAAACTCATGAATATTTAGGTTTTGATGCTTTAAAAACTTTTGCTTGTTATGATGTGCATAAAAATCCTAGTGATTTTTTAAAACAATATGAATCTCACTTATATAGCGAAATAATAAATAAATTTAAATAGTTTTTAGGCTTAAATAAGCCTAAAAATTTATTGATTTAATTCATATTTGTCTAGTAATTTTTGATATGTGCCATCAGTTTTTAATTCTTTTATAGCGTTATCAAATTTATTTTTTAATTCTAAATTACCTTTTTGGAATGCTATGCAAACGCCATCACCTTCAATTTTAGTTTTAGCAAAAACACTAAAATTAGGATAATTTTTCATATAGCCTTTTGCTACTGCACTTTCTAGTATAAATCCATCAATTTTTTTATTGAGAGTTGCTAAAATAAATACCATATGTTCGGCATTTAGATATGGTTTTACGCCTTTGATCTTTGAAATTTCATTGGCTTGTATAGTGCCTATTTGAGCACCGATTGTAGCACCTTTTTCTAAGTCTTGTAAAGAATTTATTTTGTCATTATCTTGTAATTTTACATAATAATTCATACTCTCAAAATAAGGTATGCTAAATTCAACATTTTTTTCTCTTTCAGGAGTTTTGTTCATACCAGATGCTATTATATCTATTTTACCAGCTTTTATAGCAGCTATTAAACCATCAAATTCCATAGATACAAATTCAACTTTTATATTTAATTTTTTAGCTATTTCATTAACTAAATCAACATCAAAGCCACTTATTTTACCATCTTTTATAAATTCAAATGGTGGATATCCAGGTGATAAACCAACTTTATAAACTTCATTTGCACTAAGACCTAACATTAATAACATAATAATAAATAATTTTTTCATAATAATCCTTTTTTTGTAAAAATAAATAAAATAAAACTAAAAACTAAAAATTTAAAAATAAATGAAATAAGAAAATAGAAGTGTGAAGTATTAACGCAGTTTTAAAATATTTATTTGTTTCATGTAACCTCCTTTTGATTTTGTGAATCCATATTATCATATTAATTAGAAAAATACATAAAAAAATTATATTTTTTTTAATTTATGTTACTTTTCGTAATAAAATTTATAAATATTATAAAATATCATATTGGATAAAATGTAAAAAATATGTTGTAAGTTTAAATTAAGCTAGGGGGGGGGGTATTATTTTTATAAATTTAATTAGGAGATGTTATGAAAAAATTAGCTTTATCGTTAATTTGTGCGAGTGCTTTTGCAAGCAATTTTGTTGGTTTTGGTTTTTATGGTTCTAGCGTGGATACTGATTCTGAATTTGATTTAAATAAGAAAAATCTTTATAGTTATGAAATTTATGCAAATAAATTTTATAACGAAGGCGAGAATAATTTTGTATATGACGTAAGATTAGGTTATTCACACTACAAAACTGATTATATACTTAAGGATATAGATTTTAATGGAAATTTTAAGGCAAAATTATTTAGTTTACAAGCTTTAGCTGGATACGGAATTACAGCAGGAAATGATGCTTCAGTTTCATTTTTAGGTGGTTTAGGATATGAAAAATTAAAATTAACTTTAGATGATGAATTTATGAAAATTTACAATCTTGCTATAAAAATAGAACCTAACTTAGCTTTTGATATGAAACCAAAATCAATGTTTTTAAAAGCTGGTGTTGCAGCTAGAAAACAATTTGAGAATAATTTTACAATGAGTGGTGGTGTATATTTTAAATACTTTACAAAAAAAGTAGATTTTACAAAACGCTTTTCGCCTGAAGTTGATTTAAGCCTTGGTTATACTTTTGCAAATAATATTTATGCTGGTGTAAAATTCGGCTATGAAAATACTTTAATTGGTAATGGTGGTAAAGCTGGTTTTGAACTAGGCTATAAATTTTAAAATTTACTCAAGCCTTTAAAAGGTTTGAGTAAAAAGTATTTTAGATTAACTTTTCATAAATTCCCTGAAATTTCTATTATTTTTGATTTTATTTAAATATATTATTTTGTTTAAGTGTTAATTAAGATTATTGATAGGTGAGAGTATATTTTTAAATTATATTATGAGATACTATAAAAAACTAAAAAGGCATAATTGTTGTTATTTATAATTTTTTATTGTTTATGTTGTGTTTGAGAGAATTGATTAGAAATTTAAAATAAAATCACTATTTTAAATCTTACTTTAGAGAAATTAAAATAGTGATTTTATAATATAGGGTTAAAACAAATAATTAAGCAATGAAAAAAGGTTATGCAAAACCCTATTAAATAAGCCTTAGATGTGTAAATGCCACTTATAAAAATAAGTATAAATAGCTCCTAGAATCGCTATTAAAAAATAAATTTCTAATATTTTGTTCTTCAATTTTTCCTTTACATTTTTGTATTGTAGTTTTGCTAAACATTGTTTTTGGTATTTTATTTTGTAAATCACGTATTTTTTTTGCGTATATTTTGGAAATGGTATTGTTGCTAAATTTAATTCTTCATCATTTAAATTATTCACAACTTCTTTTGCGGAGGCTTTGCATATTTTTTGCACTTGGTATCACATTGTTGTAGATATGGATACAAATTTATCTTTAGGTGTTTTGGCACAACTTTTATATGCAAAAATATTATGCCTAGTATGATTATTATGTTAATAATTTTCATATTGTCTCCTTTGCAAAACTATACTACCCCCCCCCATTCTTAATTTATGCTTAAATATATAATAAGTTTTAAATATATGAATTTTAAATTTATATTTTTTAAGTAAAAATTAAGAGTGGGGGGGGGGAGGTATAATAAATTATTTTATGAAAGAAGATATTATGAATAACACTAATGCAAACCATAAAGCAAATCAAGCTAATGCTAATAAAGGTACTTCAGGTCAAAACCCAGCTCACGCAAAAGTTCATGGAAATCGTGGTGCTCAATTAAATCCAAATAATAAAAAATAATTTTGGATTTACTAGCCTAAAAAGGCTAGTGTATAAAATGTAATTTATTTTGAAGATAGAATTCTTATATAAATTTTACTTTTTCGTTAAACGAAAATCTCATTTTTTTATGTTTTGGCTGTCCGTTTACTCTATATCCAAAAGTTAAAACTAAAGCACAAAACTCATCTTTTGGTAAAAATTCTTCATTAATCGGTGCTTCGTCGTATCCTCCGATAATGCAAGAATCAACGCCTAAAGTATGAGCACAATTTACCATATTTGTCGCTGCTATATAGCATTGTAAAGCTCCATATTCGTGAGCGTTTCTAGTTTCTAAACGCTTTAGATAAGGCGAATATAATTCATAAACTTTATCAAAATCTTCTCTTCTTTTAAGCGCATTTTGAACTACGCTACCCTTTGGGTCAAAATTATTTTTTGCAGCTACAATTACAGCAAAAGCACAAGTTTCAAATTGTCTTTTAGAATTACAAAATTGTTTTAATTTTTCAATGTTTTCAGGACTTTGTAAAACATAAAAAGTCCAAGGCTCAAGCCCTAATGAGCTAGGGCTTAAAACTCCAGCTTCTAAAATAGTATTGATTTTTGCTTGAGAAACTTTTTCGTTATTAAATTCTTTACAAGCAAAACGAGTTTTTAATAAGTGCAAATAATTCATTCTTCGTCCTTTTTGTTTTTATTTTGCGCCAATATACTTTCTTTATTGTCTTCAATTAATAATCTATTTTTTTCAATTAGTTTAATTGCATCATTTAATTTTTCATCAATAGCTAATATTTTTTGTTTTAATAGATTTATTCTAGTGTTAAAATATTGAGTTACTGAAAATATTACCAACAAGAATATACATAAAATTATAACTAAATATAAATTCATTTTAATCCTTAACATCTATATTAAAAATTGTTTTGTTATCTAATGTCTTTATGCTTAATACATTAAAATCGTTATTAATGATATTAAATAATTCTTTAAGCTCGGTAACATTGTTATTAGCTAATACTTTTAGTATTTTAGCTCTATATACTTTAGAGCTATGAGATAGTTGTTTGCCATTTTTTATGAAATTAAAATTCACAGAATTAGTTTTTATATCATAATATTCTTCATATATTTTAGCTCTTAAATCTATCACAAAATCATTTATTAATTCATCTAATTGTTTGCTAGTATCTTCTTTATATGATTTTGCTTGATTAATATTGTTTATTTTGATACCTTGTTTTAATTTATAAAATGGTATTTTATCGTTAGGTCTTATTGGCCCAAATAGATTTGAAAATATTATTAAATGCCTATTTATATAATCTTTACTTTTATCGCTTAGATTATTATATGATAGCTCTTTAAAACTAATACCTTGGTATAAATTTATTGCACTATATAAATTTGTTGAAAAGTTTTTAAATACATCATTTGTATTTTTTACACCAAAAATATTTTCTAAATTATTGAAATTATTAGCATATTCTTTCAAAAAATTATCCCTAAAATTAGATTTTATAGATAATTGAGAAGTATTAAAATTTATAAAAAAATTTTTTATAAATTCTATATTGTAATTGTTTGATGATTTTATCTTTTCTTCGCTAGGTGAGAATAATATAAACATTTTTACTCCTTTTCACAAAAAATTATAGCAAAGTCTTGACAAATGAAAAAAAATTATATATAATGCCGTCTTTCATTTTTAATTGCTGGTTTAGCTCAGTTGGTAGAGCAGCTGCCTTGTAAGCAGCAGGTCGGGGGTTCAAGTCCCTTAACCAGCTCCATTTTTTAACAGTGTTTGACCAGAACAAAAAAGATTTTTGTTTAAAGGTGAGTTACTCAAGTGGCCAACGAGGGCAGACTGTAAATCTGCTGGCTTTGCCTTCCGTGGTTCGAATCCACGACTCACCACCATGATGCGGGAATAGCTCAGTTGGCTAGAGCATCAGCCTTCCAAGCTGAGGGTCGCGAGTTCGAGTCTCGTTTCCCGCTCCACTTTTTTGTAAAAACTGGGAGCTGTATTTTTATCGCTTCACAAGTTTTTCAAAAAAATAGTTTTTTGTTTATTTTAGTTGTCTAGAATTATATTTTTCTGAGCGCTCGTATGGCTCAGAGGTAGAGCACTCCCTTGGTAAGGGAGAGGTCGCGGGTTCAAGTCCCGCTATGAGCTCCATTTATTCAAAAAGGTAATAATTTTAGATTTGTATGAATAATTTTATTAATACGGAGGAAGTATTATGGCAAAGGAAAAATTCTCACGTAATAAACCACACGTGAATATCGGAACAATTGGTCACGTTGACCACGGTAAAACTACTTTAACTGCTGCTATTTCAGCTGTTTTATCAAGAAAAGGTCTTGCAGAGCTTAAAGATTATGATAATATTGATAATGCTCCAGAAGAAAAAGAAAGAGGTATTACAATTGCTACTTCTCATATTGAGTATGAGACTGAAAATCGTCACTACGCTCACGTAGACTGCCCAGGTCACGCAGACTATGTTAAAAACATGATTACAGGTGCTGCACAAATGGACGGTGCTATTCTTGTTGTTTCAGCAGCAGACGGCCCAATGCCACAAACTAGAGAACATATTCTATTATCACGCCAAGTTGGTGTTCCATACATCGTAGTATTTATGAACAAAGCTGATATGGTTGATGATGCTGAATTGTTAGAGCTAGTTGAAATGGAAATTAGAGAATTATTAAGTTCATATGATTTCCCAGGTGATGACACTCCAATCGTATCTGGTTCAGCTTTACAAGCTTTAGAAGAAGCAAAAGCTGGTAAAGATGGCGAATGGTCAGCTAAAATTATGGAATTAATGGCACAAGTAGATAGCTATATCCCAACTCCAGTTCGTGATACTGATAAAGATTTCTTAATGCCAATTGAAGACGTATTTTCAATTTCAGGTCGTGGTACAGTTGTAACAGGACGTATTGAAAAAGGTGTTGTTAAAGTTGGAGATACTATTGAAATAGTAGGTATTAGAGATACTCAAACAACTACAGTTACTGGTGTTGAAATGTTTAGAAAAGAAATGGATCAAGGTCAAGCTGGTGACAACGTAGGAGTATTATTACGTGGAACAAAAAAAGAAGATGTTGTTCGTGGTATGGTTCTTGCTAAACCAAAAACTATTACTCCACATACAGATTTTGAAGCTGAAGTTTATATTTTAACTAAAGAAGAAGGTGGTAGACATACTCCATTCTTTAATAACTATAGACCACAGTTCTATGTAAGAACAACTGATGTTACAGGCTCAATAAAATTAGCAGAAGGCACAGAAATGGTTATGCCTGGTGATAATGTGAAAATTACTGTATCATTAATTCAACCAGTTGCGCTTGAAGAAGGTACTCGTTTTGCTATCCGTGAAGGTGGTAGAACAGTTGGTTCAGGTGTTGTATCTAAAATTGTTAAGTAAATTTTAAGGGTAGAGTAATCTACCCTAATGAATAATGAAAAGGAGATAAAATGAGAATTAAAATAGGCTTGAAATGTGAAGAAACAGGTGATATCAACTATAGTACATTTAAAAATTCTAAAAATACTACAGGTAAGTTAGAATTAAAAAAATATTGTCCGAGACTGAGAAAACATACGGTTCATAAAGAAGTTAAATTAAAGAGCTAATTTTAGGGCAATAGCTCTAACGGTAGAGCGCCGGATTCCAAATCCGATGGTTGGGGGTTCGAATCCCTCTTGCCCTGCCATAAAAAGGTTAAAGATGGAAAAATTAATAAGTTATTTTAAATTATCAAAAGCTGAATTATCAAAGGTGTTTTTTCCTACAAAGAATAATGTAAGGAATGCTTTTATAACTGTTGCTGTTGTAGTTACTGTTATTTCTTTATTTCTAGCTTTAGTTGATTTAATTATGTCTTTTTCATTAAAAAGTATTTTATAAGAGGCGTTGAATGAATTATAAATGGTATGCGATTCAGACTTACGCAGGTAGTGAAATGGCTGTAAAAAGAGCTATAGAGAAACTTTGTTTTGAAAATGGTATTTCAGATAGGTTGAAGGAAATATTGGTACCTACTGAAGATGTTATAGAAACAGGAAAAAATGGTAAGCAAAAAATTACAGCTAAGTGTTTGTATTCGAGCTATGTTTTTGCTAACTTAGACTTGGATATAGAGCTATGGCATAAAATTCAAAAATTACCTAAAGTAGGTAGATTTATTGGTGAGTCTAAAAAACCTACTCCTTTAAGCGAAAAGGATGTTAATTTGATTTTAGAAAAAGCTAATAACAGAAAAGCACCTAGACCTAAGATTTTCTTTGAAAGTGGAGAAAGTGTTAGGATTACTGAGGGTTCATTTGCGAATTTTACAGGTATTGTAGAAGAATATGATATGGTTAGGGGTACTTTAAAACTTAATGTTTCAATTTTTGGAAGAAGTACACCAGTTGAAATACTGTATTCACAGGTAGAAAAAATTATTTAATAAGTTAAGGAGTCATTATGGCTAAAAAAGTTGTTGGGGAAATTAAATTACAAATAGCTGCAACAAAGGCAAATCCATCACCACCAGTAGGACCTGCTTTAGGACAACAAGGTGTTAATATTATGGAATTTTGTAAGGCTTTCAATGAGCGTACAAAAGATATGGCGGGATATAATATTCCAGTAGTTATAACAGTATATGCTGATAAAAGTTTTACATTTATAACAAAACAACCACCTGCTACAGATTTAATTAAAAAAGCTGCAGGTATTTCAAAAGGAACTGATAATCCTTTAAAAAATAAAGTTGGCAAATTAACAAAAGCTCAAATACTTGAAATTGTTGATAGAAAAATTGCTGACTTAAATACTAAAGATCGTGAGCAAGCTGCTAAAATTATTGCAGGTTCTGCTAGATCAATGGGTGTTGAAGTAGTAGATTAATAAAAACCTAACCGCCGGGTTAAGGCGGAAGCACTTTATAAAAATGCGGAGTAAAAATATGGCAAAAAAAGCAAAAAGAATTCAAGAATTATTAAAAAAGGTTGATTTAACACAAGAGTATTCTTTAGAAAATGGGATAAAGACTGTAAAAAGTTTGGCGTCAGCAAAATTTGATGAAACTGTTGAAATAGCAATGAAATTAAATGTTGATCCAAGACACGCAGATCAAATGGTAAGAGGTTCGGTAGTCTTACCAGAAGGAACTGGTAAGAAGGTTCGTGTTGCTGTAATTGCAAAAGATGTTAAGGCTGATGAAGCTAAAGCTGCTGGAGCTGATATTGTTGGTGATGATGATTTAGTAGAAGAAATTCAAAAAGGCAATATTAATTTTGATGTATTAATAGCAACTCCAAATTTAATGGGGCTAGTTGGTAAAGTTGGACGTATTTTAGGACCTAAAGGTTTAATGCCAAATCCTAAAACAGGAACAGTTACTATGGATGTGGCTCAGGCTGTTAAAAATGCTAAATCAGGTCAAGTTAATTTCCGTGTAGATAAACAAGGAAATATTCATGCAGGAATTGGTAAAGCTAGTTTTAGTCAAGAGCAAATTATGAATAATGCTAGTACTTTTATTAAAGCTATTAATAAACATAAGCCATCTACAGCTAAAGGTAGATACATAAAAAATGCAGCTTTATCGTTGACTATGAGTCCTAGTGTAAAATTAGAAATTCAAGAATTATTAGATTTAAAATAATTTTTTCTTTAGAATAGTTAATTTGTAAATATTTTATGTTACAAATATAGCTATTCTTTTTCAAATTTTTATTTTAGTTTTTTTGTTGGAGAATTTAAATAAAAATTTGATTTGTGACAGCCGAGGTTTATTGACTTAATTGACTTTTGTCTCTCTGCTTAAATCATAAATCGGAAAGGAGAAAAGATGACAAGAAATCAAAAAGAAGAAGTTATAGCAAGACTTTCTGATGAATTTTCAACTAGCAATGCTGTTGTTGTTTGTAATTACAAAGGTATTATTACTAAGCAATTAGAAGTTTTACGTGATTCAGCTAGAGTTGCTGATGTTAAGGTAGAAGTGGTTAAAAATACTTTAGCTAATATTGCTTTAGAAAAATCTGGCAAAAATGGTCTAACTCTTAAAGATACAAATATTTATCTTTGGGGCGTTGATTCTTTAGCTGTTACTAAAGTAGCTGCTAAGTTTGCTGAAAAAAATAATGCTTTTGAAATTAAATTTGGTCATATTGATGGTGAAGTTGCTGATGCTAATAAAATTAATGCATTATCTAAAATGCCATCTCGTGAAGAGTTACTTGCTATGTTGTTGCAAGTTTGGAATGCACCGATTCAAAATTTCACAATCGGTTTAAATGCGCTTAAAGAAAAAAAAGAAAAAGAATAAAAGTTATATAAAGGATTAAAAATGGCAATTACAAAACAAGATGTATTAGAATATATATCAAATCTAAGTGTTTTAGAATTATCTGAATTAGTTAAAGAATTTGAAGAAAAATTTGGTGTTAGTGCAGCTCCTGTTATGGTAGCTGGTGCTGTTGGTGGTGCTGTAGCAGCTGCTGAAGAAGAAAAAACAGAATTTAATGTTGTACTAACTGATGCTGGTGCTAATAAAATTAATGTTATTAAAGTGGTGCGTGCATTAACAGGATTAGGCTTAAAAGAAGCTAAAGATGCTGTTGAAGGTACTCCATCAACATTAAAAGAAGGTGTTAGTAAAGCTGATGCTGAAGAAGCAAAAAAACAACTTGAAGAAGCTGGCGCTAAGGTTGAGCTTAAGTAATTTTTTAGCCCTATTTTTAGGGCTATTTTTATATTGTATTGTTTTTACAACAAAACTATTCTTTCAAAACCATCAAGAGGGTAATATATGTTAAATAGCTTACATTCAGGAAATAGATTAAGGGTGGATTTTTCAAACGTTCCACAGCAAATTGAAATTCCAAATTTATTACAGTTGCAACAAAAAAGTTTTGAGTATTTTTTAAATATAGGTGATAAAAATGGTGAAAATGGTATAGAAAAAGTTTTTAAATCATTTTTTCCTGTTAGTGATATTCAAAATAGATTAAGTTTAGAGTATGTATCATGTGAATTTGTTAAACCAAAATATACAGTAAGAGAGTGTATGGAAAGAGGTCTTACATATTCTGCAAATTTACGTGCTAAAATTCGTTTAAATATATATGATAGAGATGAAAAAACTGGCGAAAAACTTGGCATTAAAGAAACTAAAGAGCAAGATATTACAATAAGAGATATTCCTTTAATGACTGATAGAGTCTCGTTTGTAATAAATGGTGTTGAAAGAGTAGTTGTAAATCAACTTCATAGAAGTCCAGGTGTTATTTTTAAGGAAAGTGAAGAGAGTAATAAACTTCTTTATTCAAGTCAAATTATACCTGATAGAGGTGCTTGGATTTATTTTGAATTTGATTCAAAAAATATTTTATATGCAAGAATTAATAAGAGAAGAAAATTTCAAGTTACTTTATTATTGAGAGTTTTGGGTTATAGTAAAGAGGATATAATAAAATTGTTTTATCCTATACAAACTATCATACTTAGAAAGCATAAGTTTTATACGAATTTTGATGTTAATAATATAGGAGACAGAACAGAATTTGATATTATTAATGAAAAAGGTGAAGTATTATTAGAAGCAGGTAAAAAATTAACTAAAAGAAAAATTAAGGAATTAGAAGAAAGTGGTCTAGATTTGATAGAATATCCTGTTGATATTTTAGCAAATCGCCAATTAGCAGAGCCTGTATATGACAAAAACACAGGTGAGTTGTTATTTGATACTCTTACAATGCTTGATGAAGATAAATTAATAGCTTTAGTTCATAATGGAAGTGAATTTAAAATAGCTAATGATGTTGGCTCAGGAATAGATGATTCAATGTTAAAAACTCTTCAAAATGATTTAGATATGTTTAAATCACTTAAACGTTCAGAAAACTATGAAAATGAAGAAGAATTTGCAATAGCTAAAATATTTAGGGTATTAAGACCAGGTGATCCTGTTGTTTTAGATGCGGCAAAAACCTATATTTTAGATATGTTATTTAACCCTGAAAGATACGATATAACTAAAGTTGGTCGTATGAAAATGAATCATAAATTAGGTCTTAACGTACCAGAATATATTACAGTTCTTACTAAAGAAGACATTATTAAAACTATTCAATACCTTTATAGAATTAAATCAGGTCGTGGATATTTAGATGATAGAGACCATTTAGGAAATAGAAGAATTAGAGCTATTGGAGAATTATTGACTAACGAATTGCATGTAGGTTTTGCAAAAATTCAAAAAGGTATTAAGGATAAATTAAGTTCAATCACAACTCCTATTGAAGAGCTTATGCCTAGTGATTTAATTAATTCAAAAATGATTACTTCTACATTACTTGATTTCTTTACTGGCGGTCAATTATCACAATTTATGGATCAAACAAATCCACTTAGTGAAGTTACGCATAAAAGAAGATTATCAGCTTTAGGTGAGGGTGGTTTAGTAAAAGAAAGAGCAAGTTTTGAGGCTCGTGACGTTCATACGACTCATTATGGAAGAATTTGTCCTGTTGAAACTCCAGAAGGTCAAAATATCGGTCTTATTAACTCGCTTTCAACTTACGCAAAAGTTAATGATTTAGGTTTTGTTGAAGCTCCTTATAGAAAAGTTGTAGATGGTAAAATAAGTGATGAAATCGTGTATTTAACAGCTACTCAAGAAGAAGGAATTTGTATTGCACCAGCTTCAACTAAAGTAGATGAAAATGGAAATATTGTTGATGATTTAATTGAAGCTAGAATAGATGGAGAAACGATATTAGCAAAACGAGAAGATGTAGGACTTATTGATCTTACTTCAGGTGCTATCGTTGGGCTTGCAGCTTCGTTAATTCCTTTCCTAGAACACAATGATGCAAACCGTGCATTAATGGGTTCAAACATGCAGCGTCAAGCAGTACCATTGCTTACTACTTCAGCTCCTATTGTTGGAACAGGAATGGAAAAAATAGTAGCAAGAGATGCGTGGGAGGCAATTAAAGCTAAGCGTGGTGGTAAGATAGAAAAAGTTGATAGTGGTAATATTTTCGTATTAGGTGAAGATGAAAATGGATTATATATAGACCATTATAAATTAGAAAAAAACCTAAGAACAAACCAAAATACAACATTTTCTCAAAAACCAATTGTAAGAAAAGGTGATATAGTAAAAGCAGGACAAGTAATTGCAGATGGTCCTTCTATGGATCAAGGAGAGCTTGCTATTGGTAAAAATGCTTTGATTGCATTTATGCCTTGGAATGGTTACAACTACGAGGATGCTATTGTAATGAGTGAAAAAATGATTCGTGAAGACGCATTTACTAGCGTTCATGTTTATGAAAAAGAAATAGAAGCCCGTGAATTAAAAGATGGTGTTGAAGAAATTACTCGTGATATTCCAAATGTAAAAGATGAAGATATAGCACATTTAGATGAAAGTGGTATTGTAAGAATAGGAACACATATAAAACCTGGTATGATTTTAGTAGGTAAAGTTTCTCCTAAAGGCGAAGTAAAACCAACTCCTGAAGAAAGATTATTAAGAGCGATTTTCGGAGAAAAAGCAGGTCATGTAGTTAATAAATCTTTATATGCAGGTGCTAGTGTTGAAGGTGTTGTAATTGATGTAAAAGTATTTACAAAAAAAGGAATAGAAAAAGATACTAGAGCAAAAGCTTCTCAAGATGCTGAACGTTTAGTGTTAGAAAAAGACTATCATGATAGATTATTAATGATGGATAGAGAAGAAAATTTAAAGATTGCTAAATTGTTAAAAGAAACTCCTTTAGAAAAAGCTGAAATCATAGGTGGAACATCTTATAAAAAAGGTGAAATTGTAAAAGAAGATGATTTATTAAATTTAAATCGTTTTGCTATAGGAAGCATTATAAAAGCTTATTCTAAGGATGTTCAAAAGTATTATGATGATTTAAAAAATCATTTCCAAAATGAAAAAAAATCATTAAAACAAGAGCATGATGAAAAATTAGAAATATTAGAAAAAGATGATATTTTACAAAATGGTATAGTAAAACTTGTAAAAGTTTATATAGCAACTAAACGTAAGCTAAAAGTTGGGGATAAAATGGCAGGTCGTCACGGAAATAAAGGTATAGTTTCATGCATAGTTCCTGAAGTTGATATGCCTTATTTACCAAATGGTCGTCATGTTGATATTGTTTTGAATCCACTTGGGGTTCCAAGTCGTATGAATATAGGTCAAATTTTAGAAAGCCATTTAGGTTTAGTAGGACTTAGATTAGGAGAGCAAATTCAAGAGATTTTTGATGCAAAAAGAACTGATTTTATCAAAGAATTACGTCAAAAAATGATTGATATTTGCGATATTTCAAGATTAATGGATGCTAAAACATATTTAAAAGATATGAGTGATGATGAATTTATAATTCATGCAAGAGATTGGAGCAAAGGTGTTAAATTTGGAGCTCCTGTATTTGAAGGTGTAACTGCAGAAGAATTTAAAAAGCTATTTGAAATGGCTAGAATAGATATGGATGGCAAAAGTGAGCTATACGATGGTCGTACAGGCGAAAAGATGAAAGAACGTGTAAATGTGGGTGTTATGTATATGCTTAAACTTCACCACTTAGTAGATGAGAAAGTTCACGCAAGAAGCACAGGTCCATATAGCCTTGTTACACAACAACCTGTTGGTGGTAAAGCATTATTCGGAGGTCAAAGATTTGGAGAGATGGAAGTTTGGGCATTAGAAGCTTATGGTGCAGCACATACCTTAAGAGAAATGCTAACTATTAAATCTGATGATATTGATGGAAGATTTGCAGCGTATAAAGCACTTGCAAAAGGAGAAAATGTAACTTCAGCAGGAATTCCTGAGACATTTTTTGTTCTTACAAACGAGTTAAAATCGTTAGCTTTAGATGTAGAGGTTTATAAAGAGGATAGAGACGATGAATAAAAAATATGTAAAAATCCAACTTAATGAGGAAGAAAGACCAAGTCAATTTGATGCCATAGGGTTTAAAATAGCTAGCCCTGAGGCTATTCGTTCATGGTCATTTGGTGAAGTAAAAAAACCAGAAACTATAAACTATCGCACACTTAAGCCCGAAAGAGACGGCTTATTTTGTGCTAAGATTTTTGGACCAATTAGAGATTATGAGTGCCTTTGCGGAAAATATAAAAAAATGCGTTTTAAAGGCGTTAAATGTGAAAAATGTGGGGTTGAAGTAACTACAAGTAAAGTTCGCCGTACTAGAATGGGTCATATTGAATTAGTTACTCCAGTGGCTCATACTTGGTATTCAAATGCAATACCTGCAAGAATTTCAACGCTTTTAGATATTTCTACAAAAGATTTAAGCCGTGTTTTATACTATGAAGCATATATTGTAGAAGCTGTTGGAGATGCGCATACAGCAACTTATGATGATAATAAAAAAGTTACAAAATATAGTGTAATCAGCGAAGAACAATTCCAGGCTTTAAATGAAAGATATGAAGATACTGGCTTTAAAGCTAGAATGGGTGGAGAAGTAATTCATGATTTATTAGCTGAACTTGATTTAGTAGATATGGTAAGAGAATTAAAAGAAGAATGTGAAATAGCACCTAAGTCTAAAAAACAGGCAATTATTAAAAAATTAAAAGTTGTAGAAAGCTTTTTAGCAAGCTCTCAAAATGGAGAAGGTAATCGTCCTGAATGGATGATGATTACATGTTTACCTGTTTTACCACCTGATTTAAGACCATTAGTGGCACTTGATGGTGGAAAATTTGCTGTTTCTGATGTGAATGATTTATATCGCCGTGTGATTAATAGAAATTCTCGTTTGAAAAAATTAATTGAACTTGACGCACCTGAAATTATTATTAGAAACGAAAAAAGAATGCTTCAAGAAGCTGTGGATTCATTGTTTGATAACGCTAGAAAACAAACAGGAGCAGCTAAAGGTGCAAACAAAAGAACTCTAAAATCACTTACTGAAATCATCAAAGGTAAGCAAGGACGCTTTAGACAAAACCTACTTGGAAAGCGTGTTGACTTTTCAGGTCGTAGCGTAATTGTTGTTGGCCCAAAACTTAGAATGGATCAATGTGGTTTACCTAAACAAATGGCTTTAGAATTATTTAAACCACATTTATTAGCTAAACTTGAAGAAAAAGGTTATGCAACTACGGTTAAACAAGCTCATAAAATGATAGGCGAAAAGACTAACGAAGTATGGGAATGTTTAGAAGAAGTAGTAAAAGATCATCCTGTAATGCTAAACCGTGCACCAACTCTACACAAGCTTTCAATTCAAGCTTTCCATCCGGTGCTAGTTGAAGGTAAAGCTATTCAGTTACACCCTTTAGTTTGTGCTGCATTTAACGCTGACTTTGACGGCGACCAAATGGCTGTGCATGTTCCACTTAGCCAAGAAGCAATAGCAGAATGTAAGATATTAATGCTAAGCTCAATGAATATTTTATTACCTGCAAGTGGTAAGGCTATAACAGTTCCATCACAAGATATGGTTTTAGGTATTTATTATCTATCGCTTGAAAAAACAGATGCAAAAGGTGCTAATAAGATTTGCACGGGTGTTGATGAAGTATTAATGGCTATGCAAACAGGCTCACTTGATATTCATGCAAGTATAAAATCAGTTGTAAATGGTAAAAGCATTAAAACTACTGCAGGTCGTTTGATTATCAAATCAATTTTACCTGATTTTGTTCCTGAAGAATTATGGAATAAGGTTTTAAAGAAAAAAGATATCGGAGCATTAGTTGATTATGTTTATAAAAATGGTGGCTTAGAAATTAGTGCAAGTTTCCTTGATAATCTTAAAAATTTAGGTTTTGAATATGCTACAAAGGCTGGTATTTCAATTTCTATTGCTGATATTATTGTTCCTGATGAAAAAGGTGATAGTATTGAAAATGCAAAAACAAAAGTAAGAGAAATTCAAAATTCATTTAACCAAGGTCTAATCACTGCTAGTGAGCGTTACAATAAAATTATTGATATTTGGAAAAATACTAATAATGAATTATCAAAAAATATGATTAATCTAATGAAAAACGATAAAGCAGGATTTAACTCAATTTATATGATGGCTGATTCAGGTGCTAGAGGTTCAACGGCTCAAATTTCACAGCTAGCAGCTATGCGTGGTCTTATGGCTAAACCTGATGGTTCTATTATTGAAACACCAATTACTTCAAACTTTAGAGAAGGGTTAAATGTTCTTGAATACTTTATCTCAACTCACGGAGCTAGAAAAGGTCTTGCGGATACAGCGCTTAAGACCGCAAGTGCAGGACACTTAACAAGAAAGCTAATTGATGTTGCTCAAAATGTGAAAATTACTATGAATGATTGTGGAACTCATGAAGGTATAGAAGTTAGTGAAATTACTGCTGATGGTGTTGTAGTTGAAAACTTACACGATAGAATTATAGGTAGGGTTTTAGCTGATGATGTTATTGATCCAATTAGCAATGAAGTATTATTTAATGAAGGCACATTAATTGATGAAGTAAAAGCAAAAAGTATTGTTCAAAGCAATATCAAATCAGTTACAATTAGAACTCCAATTACTTGTAAAGCTAAAAAAGGAATTTGTGCTAAGTGCTACGGAATTAGCCTTGCTGAAAGTAAGTTAGTTAAAACTGGTGAAGCTGTTGGTATTATTTCAGCTCAATCAATCGGTGAGCCAGGAACTCAGCTAACACTTAGAACTTTCCACAGTGGGGGAACTGCTACAACTGATATGCAAGATAGACAAGTAGAAGTTAAAAAAGAAGGTTTCATAAGATTTTATAATGTTCAAACTTATAAAAATAATGAAGGCAAACAAATTATCGCAAATCGTAGAAATGCAAATATTCTTTTAGTTGAGCCTAAGATTAAAGCTCCATTTAATGGAACTATATCTTATATTTACTCTCATGATGATATAAGTGTTATAGTAAAATCTGGTAAGAAAGAGCAAAAGTATATATTAAGACGCCATGATGTTGCTAAAGTTAATGAATTAGCTGGTGTTAGTGGAAACTTATTAGGAAAGCTTTATTTACCTTATAAAGAAGGTGATAAAGTTGTTGAAAATGAAAGTATAGTTGAAGTTATTAAAGAAGACTATAACATTCCAAGACGTATTCCTTATGCATCAGAACTTATTGTAGAAGATGGTGCGCCTATAGCACAAGATATCAGGGCAAATGCAGTTGGAAGATTAAATTATTACATTCAAAAAAGTGATGGTTTAGAAAAAATTGAGCTTAAAAAAGGTCATATAGTTAATGAAAAAGGTTTATTTGTAATTATTTCAGATGGAAATGATAGAGAAGCTAAACGTTATTATGTTCCAAGAAAATCTAAAATAGAATTTGGAAGTAATGAAATTATTAAAAATCCTAATGATTTAATAGTTACAGATGCAAGTAATGAAAGTCATATAATAGCTCAGTGGGACCCATATAATAATCCTATCATAGCTGAGAGTGATGGTGTTGTAAGTTTTGTTGATATTGAACCTGGTTTGAGTGTTGAAGAGCAAACTGACGAACTTACTGGAAATACAAATTTAGTTGTTAATGAATATTTACCTGTAAGTATGAAACCTGCTATTGTTGTTACTAAAGATGATGGAACAAGTATCAAATATCAATTAGATTCTAAAACTATTATTTATGTTAATGATAATGACAATGTTGGTGAGGCTCAAATTCTAGCTAAAACTCCAAAGGCAGCAACTAAGTCTAAGGATATTACGGGTGGTCTTCCAAGAGTTACTGAATTATTTGAAGTAAGAAAGGTTAAAAACCCTGCTACATTAGCTGAGATTGATGGAATTGTAAGACTAGGTCAAGCTAGCCGTATGCGTCAAGTTATTACTATAGAAGGTGCTGATGGCAATTTAGTTGAGCATACAATTGATCGCCATAGCCAAATCCAAGTAAGAGATGGTGAGATGGTTCATGCAGGTGAGCGTTTAACTGATGGAACAATTACAAGTAATGATATTTTAAGAATATTAGGCGAGAAAGCATTGCACCATTATTTAATTAGTGAAATTCAGCAAGTTTATAGCGGACAAGGCGTTGCAATTAGTGATAAACATATAGAAATTATTATTTCACAAATGTTAAGACAAGTAACCATTATAGATAGTGGAGATACTAAGTTTATAGTAGGCGATGTAGTAAGTAAGCGTAGATTTGCTGAAGAAAACGAAGCTGTTATGAAATTTGGTGGAAGCCCAGCTATTGCAGAACCACGCTTAACGGGCGTTACTCGTGCGTCAGTTAGCAGTGATAGTATTATCTCGGCTGCTTCGTTCCAAGAAACTACTAAGGTATTAACTGAAGCTAGTGTAACTGGTAAAGTAGATTATTTAGAAGACTTAAAAGAAAACGTTGTTTTAGGTAGAATGATACCTGTTGGAACGGGACTTTATTCAAGAGCAAAATTACAAATTCGTAAAGGTGAGTAAATATGATATCCTTGCTCAAATGAGCAAGGATATTTATTCTTTAATATTTAATTTTAAAGCTTCTTCATAAGCTTTGATATCATAATTTTTTATTTTTTTAATAAATTTATCAAAATATTCATCCATATTTTTGGTTGTAATAATATTTATACCTTCATTTATAGACTTATTAATGCGTGAGTTAATCCAAGGTTTGTAATGATAAAGGTCATAATAGTTATTTATATTATCAACAAATTGTTCATTGCCAAAAAAATGAATCTGAGTATTATCATATTTACTTAAAAATAAAATAATATCCTTATACACCTCTACCTCTTTGTTGATATCTTTTGATTTTAATGCTAAAATAGACTTTGGTGGTATTATAAAAATAAAATAAACATCTTTGTAGGTATTCAATATCGCACTAAAATAATTGATAAAAATTTGCGAATCGTCATAATAGTTATTTTGATTAGAAATAAAATCTTTCTCATTGACTTCATAATCATTTTTAATGTATTCATTAATCATTTTAACATGTGAATAAAAATCATGCTCTTTGCCAAAACAAGTATCAATTTCAAAAAAAGACATAATGCATTTTAGAAATGTTTTATTGTTTTCATAAATCATAAATTTTGAATAAATGTTATCACTACCATACATAGAAACTATATTATAATACTCGCTATTAAAATCATCTTTAATATGTGCTAAATCAAAAATCACATAATTTATATTTTTATATTTCAAAATATAATTCAACAGGTTTGTCCTATAATTAAATCTAATTGCCCATTGACTAGCATTAATAAATTTAGCAAAATTCAACTCTTTTGGGTTGTTTTCTATTGACATTGAGGTTCCTAAAACAACACCATTAAAATCATAATTGCCTAATACTCTTTTAAAAGATATATTGATATCTTCAATATATCTATTTGAATATTTTTCACGAAATAATTGCAAAGGATCATAAAAGTATATAAACCCTATTGCACATGAAAAACATACAAATGGAACTACAAAAGCTCCTATAATTATTCTTTTTAAATATCTATTCATAAATATTCCTAAAAGTTAAAATATATAAATTTTGTATAAGCAGTAATATTAAGCTTTAAAATACACCAAATCAGCATAATCCCTATTAATACAAAATATCTATCTTTAAAAATAAACTTTTTATATATATTTAAATGTGAAGACCTAAATAACAAAACAAAAGCTATCATTAAAAGCACAGCGTTTAGCATAGAACTTTGCCCTATAGTAAAATGCTCTCCCCATTTGCCAAATGCAAACAAAGGATTATCTTTAAACAGCCTTTGCATATTAGGGCTTAATACGATTTGCCCATGCACCAAAAACATACTCTTAACAACACTTAAAGCATCATTTATACTAGTAGCTCTAAAAAACACCCAAGTAATATTAATAAACTCAAATGTAATAATCCACATTATTACTTTATAAAACTTACTATTTAATCTATTCTTAAACCAAGTAACATTAGCAAACACACTCATATATGCTTTATGAATACATATTGCAATTCCATGTAAGCTTCCCCATATTATAAATCCCCATCCAGCTCCGTGCCAAATTCCACTTATTAAAAAGACTATAAATAAATTTATGTATTGTCTAGATTTGCCAACCCTACTACCACCAAGTGGAATATAAATATAATCTTTTAAAAATTTTCCTAATGTCATATGCCATCTTTGCCAAAACTCTGAAATACTTAAAGACTTATAAGGAGAATTAAAGTTATATGGAAGTTTTATATTAAAAAACAATGCTAAGCCTATCGCCATATCAGAGTATCCACTAAAATCAAAATAAAGCTCAAATGTATAAGCATGGGTTAATACCCAGCTTTCAATTAGGTTTAATACTCCTCCGCTTTCTACATAACTATATGTTGCATCAATACTAGGTGCTAGATAATCAGCTAAGGCTACTTTTTTAAATAAGCCAATTGTAAAAAACAATAATCCTAAAGCTATGTTTTTATATCTTAATATGAAGTTATTTGGATTTTTAAATTGCGGCATCATATCTTTATAATGCACAATAGGTCCAGCAATTAATTGTGGGAAAAAGCTTACAAATAAACTAAAGTTTATAAATCCTAAAATCCCCCCCCCCAACGAGAGTTTTTATATCACGCTGATACTTATAACAATCACTTAAAAATGCGATTTGCTGAAAGGTAATAAACGAAATTCCAAGTGGAAGCAGTATGGTTGGATTAATAATATCAAGGTTAAATATATTATTTATATTATCTATAACAAAATATTTATATTTAAAATATCCTAATATTGCTAAGTTTAGCCCTATCCCAAGACTTAGCAAAAGCTTACTTTTATACCGCATTAGTAAATGATAAAAAATATAGTTTATTAGAATATAAGCTATTAATATAAATACAAGTGAATATTTAAAATAAGCATAAAAAACAAAACTAGCAAATATCATAAAAACCTTTGCTAGATTTATTTGCCTATAGTAATTTAGCGTGTGATATAAAATAAATATTATTGGTAAAAATATAAATATGAATAGATTGGAGTTAAAGAGCATTATTTCTACCTTTATTTTTAAAATTTTACTTAATTATAATTACTTATTTTTATAAATTAATAATTTAGGATGTCTTATATACTTTCTAAGTTTTGAAAATCTCCATTTTATTTTAATAATATCAATATGTTTTATATTACATTTAATATTTAAGTCTTCTAATATGGGATAAATATTATATTTATTTTTTAATTGTTCATAAATTGAATAGTCAAAATATCTATTGTTTTTATCAATTTTGGCCCATTTTAACATTTCGTTGTAAAAATGAATACATTTTGCATTAAAATCAATATTTTTGCTAAAAATAAATTTTTCTACTTCATAACATGATACTTGACAAGTTTCTTTATAATCCAACGCTATTTTGTCTAAACCAAATTTAATACATGCATCATTTAAAAAAACAGGACCTATAATTCCCCAAGGAATAACTTTTCTATTATCTATTAATTTTTCACTTTCCTTAATTAAGTATTTTCCAAATTCTGAATTTTTTGGAAATTTAAGCAATGATGTTGTAATTGATTGGTAAAATTTATCTTTGTTTTTAAGTTTTTCCTTAATAATTATAAAATCATTATCCATAGAAAAATTATTTAAACATATCATATCCAAGTCTACCCAAGGAATTCCTGTTATATAAATCATTTTAAATCTAAAATAATCACTAAATCCAGCAACTCCAACACCCCTATCATCACTGAACATATCTTCAAATTTAATAATTTCATTAGCGTCTTGAAGTTTAAAGTTTGAAAAGTTATTTTTGAAATAATTAAAAATCTTATCATCTAAATTATATGTATATAGATTAAATTCAAATCCATTATCTAGTCAGGATTTAATACATAAAATTTCAAGTTTTGAAATACCCCCCCCCACTATATTAGGTTTTGTATACCAAAAACTTGCTACTTTTTGCATATTTATACCTTCATTTTTTTATTATTTTATAAAATATCTTTATTATACTTTTAATATATGGAAATTTCAGATTATAATATATCATTTTTCTTTCATTATGATAATTCTTTAATTTTTTTAATATATTATTTTTTAATTTGACCATATTGATATCTATAGTATTAAAATCATTTATTATATTAATTACGTATTTTTCATCATTTAATGCATGTTCTATTTTTAGTAAATTATTTGTTATTGTTGAAGATTCTAAATTATTTTGATAATATAAATAAAGATTATTTTTTAATGTCTTTATAGTATTAGTATAGTTTAATAGTATAAAAAAACATAAAGCATCCTCTGCCATAATTATATTTTTTAAATTAAATTTTAAAATGTTTAAATATAAACTTTTCTTAAAAACTTTATTACATAAATTCCAATAACATTTATTTATATTAATTATATATTGTATAAAATCTTTCGTTTTATATATATTATCAATAAATATATTTTCAAATACTTTGTCCTTATTTGTTATTTTGCAAAAATTAAAACAAAGCATATCAACTATAATATACCCCCCCCCATCAACCATTGCGCGATAAGCAATCTCACAAGCATTAAGCTCTAATTCATCATCTGGGTCTAAAAACATAATTAAATCGCTTGTAGCTACCTTTACCCCTTCGGCTCTAGCGTGCAAAAGCTTTAAATTTTCTTTATTATGAACAATTATTATCCTATCATCACGATTTGCAAATTCTTTTGCAATATCAATGCTTTTATCTTGTCCTTTATCATCTACTACTATTATTTCTATATCTTTTAAAGTTTGATTTATGCAGCTTTCAAGTGCTCTTGCAATATATTTTTCAACATTATAAGTTGGTAGGATTATTGATATTAGTGGCATTTTATTTTTCCTTAATATATCTTTCTAATATATTTATAATATTTTCTTTATTTAAAAATTCTTTATCAATTTTAGTTAAGTTAATTGAATTTAAATTAAAATCTTCAAATGAAATCAACATATCATCTTTAATAATATGTGATCTATGTGTTTTTAAAAATGGAAAATGTAGACTAATTATATTATCCGCTTTGATTAGTTTTTGTCTTGCGTTAAATTTTATTTTTTCACATTTATTTTTGAATCAAAAATAAATTTAACACCATTTATATATTTAACAATCCAATTATCATCTCCGATTCTAAAGCCATCTTTTATAAAAAATAGTTTATTATTTTTATAGTGTATATTTATGTATGGTAAATAAATTACATCATAACTATTAGTTATCTGTTTTATTGCCATATTTAGTGCTATTGGATTATATAAGTGATCTCCATCAATTTTTATGAACCATTCATTTTTTGGGATATGATTAAGAATGTAATTATAATATGTATCTAAACGCAAATTTGCATTTGTATTATTTTCATATCTATTATCGTGAGCTGGAATTACATGATAAGGGTATAAGATATCTTTAAAGCCATTATTATTTTCTGCAAATTTTTTTAAAATTTTACTAGTTCCATCGTCACTTTTTTGTTCGTTTAGATGATAGCCTAATATTCCATTTATTACCCCCCCCTGCAACATAGTTTCTAAACTCATTTTTATAGTTTGTTTTTCATTATAAGCCCTTAAAAATGCGTATAATTTAATTTCTTGATTTTTATTAAAAAAATCATAGTATTTATAGTAAAAATAATATAAATCAGTGCGTTTTTTTATACTTTTTAATAATTTTTCAAAGAATTTCATATTGTTCCTTTTAAATATTCAGCAAATTTCAAGTCCCACTCAGTATCTATATCAAGTGAATGGGATTTTTCCATAATAAAAGCTATTTCGTTATCATTAAAACTCGTATTTTCATCTAAGTCTTTAATATAATTTATATAAATAGCTCCGTTGATTTTATAGTTTTTCTTAAAATCTTGACGTCTTATTGTGCTATTTTGTTCTATTATTTTTTCTAATTTACCATCACTGATAGTTCTTAATAAAACAACATTATCACCTTCGCATACACTAGCTACACTTTTGTTATGCTTTAAAAAAGTCTTAAAAGCTTCTTTAATATCTTCAGCATCTCTAAGTGGTGAAGTTGGTTGTAAAATTATTAAAACATCAAATGTTTTACCTATTTTTTTATACTCATCTAAAACCTCTAAAACACAATCTAAAGTTTTAGCCGTATCACTACTTGTCTTCTCGCTACGCAAAAACGGCACATTAGCACCATAACTTTTAGCAATATTTGCATATTCTACACTATCGGTTGATACCATTACTTCATCGCAAATGTCACTTGTTTTAGCGGCTTTTATAGTGTATGCCATTAAAGGAATATCATTTACGAGTCTAATATTTTTATCTTTTACACCTTTACTACCACTTCTTGCTGGGATGATTGCCAAAACTTTCATAAATCATTAAACCTTTTTTGCAAATTAATTTTCCAAGTCTTTTTATTATTTAAAATTTTAAGAAATTCACTTGCACAATTTCCACTACTAAAAGAATTATCTTTATTTTTTATATTAAAATTATGCGTTTTAATAAAATCCAGTAATTGCATATCATCTGATTTAAATGTTTTTATATATTTTATATTTTCTTTTACTCTTGAATTTTGCCTTGAACCTATATTTATACAATAAGTCCCATATACTCTAGCTTCTCTAATACCAGCTGAACTATTTCCTATAATAAATTCAGCATTTTTTAAAAGTGTTAAAAATTTTTCAAATTTAATTGATGGAAATAATTTAAATTTTGAATTAGTTTTTAACTTCTTTAATTCATTTAAAATAATATCGCTACCCAAATCATTATTCGGATATATGCAAATATAGTTTTTATTACTATTAATTAATAGTTGAATTAAATTCTCAATTTGATATTGCATAGAATGAACTTCAGTTGTAACAGGATGAAATGAAAATATTGCATAATCTTTAAACTCTATATTGTAATATGACTTAACATCATCTAAATTTGGCAAATTATCACTTAACATTACATCAATATCTGCAGAACCTATCACAAAAATAGTTTTTTCATCTTCTCCTAGTTGAATAAGTCTAGCCTTAGCCTCATCGTTTGCTACAAAATGTATATGAGATAGTTTAGTAACCGAGTGTCTTATACTATCATCTATAGTGCCACTTTTTTCTCCACCTTCAATATGGGCTACTAAAATATTATTAAATGCTCCAACAATAGCACCACCTAAAGCCTCCGGTCTATCCCCGTGAATTACTATCATATCAGGTTTATATGAACTTACAAACTCGCTAAAATCACTTATAAAATGAGATAAATTTATATCAGTTTTATTTGTTTCATATTTTTTTGCTAAATATAAATTTGAAAATCCGTCTTTAATAATCTCTTTATAAGTACTTCCAAATTGCTCTAGTAAATGCATACCGCAAGTATAAATCATATAAGAAAAGTTTTCGCACTTATCAATCTCATTTATAAGTGGTTTTATTTTCCCCCAATCTGCTCTTGTTCCACTTACAAAAAGTATTTTTTTACTCATTTACCATATCCCAAGTTATATGAGTATCATTTTCTATATCATATCTTGCTTTTTTACCCAATAAACTTTCATAATGTTCAGCTAGTATTTCACCTGTTCCAGGGCGTTTTACCCAAAGATTATCCACGCTAAACATCTCTCCTTTTTTAATAGGTTTTATGCTTACACAAGTTGCAAATGCGAAATCAATGGTTACTTTTTCTTCTTTAGCTGCCTCTTTTTTGCCACCTTTCATTTGATGAAGTTCTTTTGCAGCATTTACAAGCTCTCTTGCTTCATTTTCATCCATAGAACAAACTATATCTTCACCAATTCTATTTTTATGATCGGTAAAATGTCTTTCAATTATCGTTGCTCCTAAAGCAATAGCTGCAATTGATGAGTTATTGTTTAAAGTATGATCGCTAAGTCCAATTTCTAAATCAGGGAATTCGTTCATCATCTCTTGCATAGCCCCAAGCCTTACTAAGTGTGGTGGTGTTGGATAAAGATTTGTAGTATGAAGTAATGCAATAGGGGTATTCTCATCTTTAAAAATCTTCACAGCTTTTTTAATGGAATTTATATCATTCATACCTGTTGAAATAATTGTAGGCTTATGAAAACTAGCAATTAATTTTAAAAGTGGGTAATTATTCATCTCGCCAGAACCTATTTTATATGCACCTACTCCAAAACTCTCTAATCTAAGAGCTGCTGCACGACTAAATGGGGTTGATATAAAAATCATACCTTTGCTTTCTACATATTTTTTAAGCTCTAATTCATCAACCTCATTTAAGGCACATCTAGCCATAATATCATATATGCTATCGTTTGAGTTTCCTGGAATTACCTTCTTAGCTTCTTTACTCATCTCATCTTCTACTATATGGGTTTGATGTTTTACAACTTCAATTCCTGCACGATGAGCTGCATCTACCATCTGTTTAGCAACTTCAAGGCTACCACCATGATTAATACCAATTTCCGCAATAATTAGTGCTGGATTATTTTTATCTATAATTCTATTTAAAATTTGCATTTTAAACCTTTTATTTTTATTTTAAATATTATAATATATCATAAATTATAAAAGGATTTAATTTATGATTGATTTTAAAAGAGACAGCGATAATTTAATTGTAGCGGGAAATGGACCTAGTCTCAAAAACATAGACTTAAATTCAATGCCAAAAGAATATGATGTATTTAGGTGTAATCAGTTTTATTGTGAAGATAAGTATTATTTAGGAAAAAATATAAAATTAGTAATGTTTAACCCTTCTGTTATATATTCTCAATTGGAAACACTATATCAACTTGAAAAAAATAATGAATATAGAGTTGAATATGTATGTTTGGGTATACCAAACAAACTAAAAATAAATTTTGATTTGAATACATTATTTAAGAGACATCCATATCTAATAATATTAGATGAAATTTTACAAAAAGACAAAATACTTTTTAGATACTTAAGTAACATAGAAGAATGGGAAAAAATGAACGTTACGTCCGGAATATACCTAATTGCATTAGGTATAATATTTGGATACAAAAATATATATTATACAGGTATTGATTTTTATGAAACAAATCAAATAAATAATGCATATTGCTATAATATACCAATGGATGGAGGTATGCATAAACTAATTTACAATAAAAATATGGTTGTTGAAAAATGCCATTCAAAAAATATAGATATGGAAACAATGAATTTTTTTACAAAATATTATAACCATCAAATAACTTTACAAAAAGCACCGAATCTCAACTCTGCACACAATAAACTTGCAATACAAAAACAAAATAATTATATAAATGATATTATTGTTTCAAAATACGATTTTACTAATAAAAAAATAAATATATTTAAAAAAATAAGAAATAAGTTAAAAAAAACATTGAGTAAAAAATACTGTAATAATGGAGGTAAATTAAGGTGATAAGTAATTTTAAAAGAGATAGCGAGAATTTAATAGTAGTTGGAAATGGGCCAAGTTTAAAAAATATAGATTTAAGCTCATTGCCACAGGACTATGACGTTTTTAGATGTAATCAGTTTTATTGTGAAGATAAGTATTATTTAGGAAAAAATATAAAACTTGTTATGTTTAATCCAATGGTTATTTACTCTCAATTAAAAACTATCCATGAGATTACTAAAAAAAATGAATATAATATAGAGCATATTTGTCTTAATTATATTAATCAAAATTGGGATTGTAATTTTGATTTAAATTATTTTAAAAATAAAATGCCATTTGTTTTAATATTAAGAGAATTATTAGAACATAAAATATTGAAAGAAATTTGCTTATTAGATGAATATGATAAATTGCGTCCAACTTCTGGTATTTTATTAATGTTGCTTGGAAAATCTTTAGGGTATAAAAATATATATTTTATTGGTATGGATTTTGCTTATAAAACAAGTAAACAGCATATAGGATATGACAAAAATAGTAATATTAATAATATAATATATAACAATGTAGTTTTCTCAAATAATCATAGTCCAGATATAGATTTAAAATTTATTGAAAATAACATGTTTAAAAAGCTAGATATTTTAAATGACGAACAAATATTATGTGAAAATAAATATAATTATATAAATGATATAATAATTGATAAAAGTAATTTAGTAAAAAAATATACATCAAAATTAAAGAAAATAATTAAAAAATTTAAATTGTATTAACATTATTTTTTAATTTTTTCTATAATAATTTGTGTTATAAATTTATATTATTTTTTAATTAACTCAATAATTAATTTTAGTTTTAATAGCTTTTTATTAATTTTAAAACTTAAATACTTGTAAAAGAAAAACAAATTTTTAAAATGGTATTTTCTATAAAACGACAATGAATATATAATATATTCTTTATTAATGTAATAAAAATATTTTTTTGTAAAATCATCTTTATTATTTTGTTTTATAATTTTTAAAATTTTTTCAAATGATTGTATATTTTCCGTTATTTTATAAAAATCAGTTGTGTTAGTTATTGAAATATCATTCGTATAATATTTGTATAACTTTTCATTTAATAATAATATTTTATTTTGATATTCATAAGTTATAAAATATGTTAGCAAGGCATCCTCAGCCATATTTCCTTTATAATTAGTTTTATTAATTTTATCGATTGCATTTAGGTAGTACTTTTTTTTATATAGTTTATTCCATACATTCCATTTCAAATCAATAAAACATTCTCTATATTCATCAATATTTATATATTTTTTATTAGTGCTTATATTAAACAAATTATAAATTCCATCTTTACGTATAACTTTGCTATTAAAAATTACCATATCTATTGTGTTTTGCCCCCCCCCGTCAACCATTGCGCGATAAGCAATCTCACAAGCATCAAGCTCTAATTCATCATCTGGGTCTAAAAACATAATTAAATCGCTTGTAGCTACCTTTACCCCTTCAGCTCTTGCATGGAGTAATTTTAAATTTTCTTTATTATGAATAATTTTTATCCTACTATCTTTATTTGCATATTCGTATGCAATATCAATGCTTTTATCTTGACCTTTATCATCTACTACTATTATTTCTATATCTTTTAAAGTTTGATTTATGCAGCTTTCAAGTGCTCTTGTAATATATTTTTCAACATTATAAGTTGGTAGGATTATTGATATTAATGGCATAAAAATCCTTATGTAAATATAAATTAACGCATTATTGCTAAACTTTTTTAATATTTATTAGCAAAAAGGAAGAAAGATGATAAAAACTTGCATATTTCCAGCAGCAGGTTATGGAACTAGATTTTTACCTGCAACAAAAACTTTACCTAAAGAAATGCTACCTATTTTAGATAAGCCATTAATCCACTATGCTATGGAAGAAGCTATTGAAGCAGGGCTAGTAAATATAGGTATTATTACAGGCAGAACAAAAAGAGCTTTAGAAGATTATTTTGATATATCTTATGAGATTGAAGACGCAATAAAAGGCAGTGAAAAAGAAAAATTACTTGATGATGTTCGTAGACAAATGGAAGTATGTAACTTCACATTTACTAGGCAAAGAAAAATGAATGGATTAGGTGATGCGATAAATTGTGCTAAAAATATGGTTAGTAATGAACCTTTTGGGGTAATTTTAGCAGATGACTTGTGTGTAAATGATGCTTGTGGTGTAATGAGCCAAATGGTAAAAGCATATGAAAAATATCGTTGCAGTATTGTTGCACTTATGGAAGTTCCAAATAAAGATACTAAAAAATATGGGATTATTGAAGGCGTAAAATTAGAAGATAATATTTACAAAATCACAGATATGGTTGAAAAACCAGACCCAAAAGACGCAAAAACAAATCTAGCAATTATTGGAAGATATATTCTAACCCCTGATATTTTTGATATTTTAGACAATACCAAACCTGGTCGTGGTGGAGAAATTCAAATTACTGATGCTCTTAATACTCAAGCAAAAGAAGGTAGATGTATAGGATTAGTATTTAGTGGTCTTAGATTTGATTGTGGTAGTGTAGAAGGTTTTTTTGAGGCGACTAAATACTTTTATGAAAGAGATTACAAATGCTAGAATTTAATGAATATTTTGAACCAAATTCATTAGATACTATAAATTCATACGCAAAAAGAATGAATGAAGAAAAACAAAGCGGTGAAGTCGGGTTTTATCATTTACCACTTGAATTTGATAATTTATTAAAAGAATTAAAAACTTGTAAAAAACATTTTGAAAATAAAAATTATTTTATAGTAATCGGAGTAGGTGGCTCTAGTTTAGGCACTAAGGCGATTAGTAATTTTTTACAATGTGAAAATATTGATTTTTTGGATAATATTTCAACTATTAATTTAAATAAAATTATTAAAAAAATAAATTTAGAAAAAACACTTTTTATTCTTGCATCAAAGTCTGGTAATACTGTAGAAAGTATAAGTTATTTTCGTATTTTAGTTGAATGCTTTAATATAAATTTAAATGATTTACATAAGTATTTTGTAACTATTTGTATGAAAGATACTGAATTATATAAATTTAGCATTGAAAATAATATAAAAAATTTCCTTATAAATTCTAATGTTAGTGGTAGATTTTCTGTGTTGAGTGCTATTGGAATTGTCCCTTTATATTTTGCTGGTATAGATGTTTTAGAGATTATGAATGGGGCTAGAGCCTGTTTAGAAGATGAGAATATAAGTGAGCATATTTTAAATTTAGCATATACTCTTACTACTAAAATGATAAATAAAAATTATGTTTTATTTACTTATTGTGAAGAATTACGCTATTTTAATGAATGGTTTGTTCAACTTGTGGCTGAAAGTTTGGGTAAATTTAAAGAATATAAACGCGTTGGTTTAACTCCAATAAGCCTAATAGGTTCAAAAGACCAGCATTCGTTTTTGCAATTAATTATGGAAGGACCAAAGGATAAATTTGTTCAATTTATTAGAATAAAACCTAATAATAATTCTTATAAAATACCGCATTTGCAAGGTTTTGAAACGCTTGAAAATATTAGTATAGGATATACTTTAGATGAGCTTTTATTTAATCAAGCTAAGTCTTGCTTAAATGCAATAGTTGCTGAAAAAATAGATGCTAGCGAAATTACATTAGATGAGGTAAATGCTTACAATATCGGATATTTAATATACTATTATGAATTATTAGTTAGTGCATGTGGACTTATGATGGGTATAAATACTTACAATCAACCTGGCGTTGAAAGTGCAAAAATACATTTAAAAATGCTTCTAAAAAAATAATTTTTATAAATTTATATTTATAAAAATTATTTTATTTTTAATAAAATTTTATTATTTTTATTTATAATTCATATCGTAAATTTATTTACAAATTCACTATTTACGGAGGTTTTATGGATATTTTACAAAATATCTTAGGTATTCTTGTAGTAATTTTTATGATAATTTTACTTATCAAAAAATATGAATCAAGAATGGTTTTGTTTAGTTGTGGTGCGATTTTATGCATAATCGCTGGTAGTCCTATGGACGCATTTGAAGCTTTTACTAAAGCTATTAAAAATGCAAAAGTAATTGAACCAATAGTAGCATCAATGGGTTTTGCTTATGTTTTAAAATTAACTGAATGTGATAAACATTTGGTGCATTCTTTATCAAAATTTTTAAAACACGCAGGTATATTTTTAGTGCCAGGTGCTGTTTTGATTACTGCATTTATTAATATTTCAATCACAAGTTCTAGTGGGTGTTCAGCAGCTGTTGGTGCTATTATAATACCACTTTTAATGAGAATGGGAGTTCATCCTGCAATGGCTGCTAGTACAGTATTTTTAGGAACTTATGGAAGTGCAAATTTAAATCCAGGTTATGCTCAAACAATAATCGTAAGTGAAGTAAGTGGTAAGAGTGTAATGGATGTGATACATTACGAAGCAATATATTTTGGTATGTCAGGTCTTGTATGTGCATTATTATTAATGGCAGTGGCATTTTATTTAAAAGAATATAAAGGATACAATGACGAAACTCTTATTGGGGGGGGGTGCAGACTTTAAAGTAAATTTAATAAAAGCTATCGTCCCTATTATTCCAGTAGCTATACTTTTAATAGTAAATAATTCAAATTTTCAATCATTTTATAACGAAACTTTCAACGCAAAATTACCAAAAATAGCAATATCTCACGCAATGATTATAGGTTCTTTTATAGCATTTTTGACATGTTATAAAGATATAAAAGCTGGTGATATAGTTAAGAAATTTTTTGCTGGTATGGGTGAGGGATTTTCACATGTTTATGGGATTATTACTTGTGCATTGATATTTGTAGCAGGTCTTAATGCTATTGGTTTTGTATCAAATTTGGTTGAAATTATGAAACAAAATCCGCAAATAGCGACATTTGCTGGTTCGGTAGGAACATTTATTTTAGCATTAATTACAGGAAGTGGTGATGCTGCTGCTCTAAGTTTTAATCAAGCAGTTACTATACACTCTAATGATTTTGGAATTGACCCTATGCATTTAGGTTCAGCTATTACTGCTGTTGCAGGGCTTGGACGAAGTATGAGTCCTATTGCTGGTGCAGCAATTATTTGCGCAGGATATGCAAAAGTAAATCCGATTGAACTTGCAAAAAGAAATGCAATTCCTACAGTTATAGCATCTATTTTATATATTTTAATCACACTATAAGGCATATTTTTATGCCTTATAATTTAATATTATTTTTTTATAAAATCAAATCGTTTCAGTTCTATATTTTTATCAATTATAAATTTATTAAAAAAACTTTCTAAATATGAAAAATCAGCTTTTATATTTTCTTTTATGTTTTCATAATTAGCTAAAACTAAAGCATCTCTAAAATATTTTGAATGATTTTTAAAAATATCATTATTAGCATTAATACCTTTATTTTTTAAGTATTTTATTGTAAAAACGGCTATTGTTCTAGTGTTGCCTTCACGAAATGGGTGAATTTGCCAAATATTACTTATAAATTTAGCTATGTGTAATATTTGTTTTTCTTTATATTTTTTTTCTATATTAAAATCATAGTTAAGAGTATTATTTATCTCATTAAAATCAACATATTCTACGCTTTTATCACCACCTAAAACCTTTTCATTTTTAGTGATATTTACATTTCTAAAAACCCCAACATATTTTTCAAGTCCTTGCGAAAAAGCATTTTTAAATATGTTTTTATGTATAGTTTTTAAAGTAGTTAAATTTAATTCAAAAGTGTCTTCTTCTAAATATTTAGCTACATTTATAGCTACTAAATCGCATTCTTTTTCACCTGTTTGTTTAATATCAAGTTTTTTGTCTTTATAATACATTTTAATGCTATCTTCTAATTCTTTGTATGTTTTTGCTATTTTTAGTGTTTCATAAAAGTAATCTGAAGGTTTTAGATTATCTACTAAACTAAGCCCTATACCTATTTCAATGTAATCTTTATTTATGATTTGCATTACTATTTGTGCCTTTATAGAGGTTTGATTTTTTATATTTAGTATACAAAATAGTATTATTTATTTAGTTATTTTTATGTTGTGATAGATAAAAAAGTGGCTCCGGATGTAGGATTCGAACCTACGACCAAGCGGTTAACAGCCGCCTACTCTACCGCTGAGCTAATCCGGAATCAAGTAAGTTGTAAATTAAAAGCGTAATAATAGCCAAGAAAATTTTATTTGTCAAGATTTTTTTTAAAAAAAATTAAATTTTTAGTATATTTTTTATTTTGTATGCAAATATTAATTTTTCATTGTTTATTTTTATATTTTTATTAATTTATATTTATAAAAATTCATTATTTAAATTTTTGTTTTTTCATAATTTTGGGATATATTTACATAAAATATTTTAAGGATTATTTATGATAAGGCACTTAATACCAAGTAGAGTAGGGGCATTTTGGTTAGAAAATGAAAATATAGTTCCATTTGAATACGATGAAGCACCCACAAATTTAATACATAATTATTTAAGTAGGATAGACCATGCTACAAGAATTAAAAATCCTTGTGTTAGAAAAGGTTTTTTAGATGGGACTGGTGTTAGGGGTAGTGATGAATTCATAGAAATTACTTGGGATGAAGCCATAAATTTAGTATCAAATAATCTTAAAAAATATTATGAAAAATACGGCTCTAGTAGTATTTATGCTGAAAGCTACGAGTGGGGTGGTGTTGGTAAGATTAGTTGGGGTAGAGCCTGTGTGCAACGCTTAATCAATGTCTTAGGTGGTGGAGTTTTTGAATTAGGAGATTATTCTACTGGTGCTGGAATTGTTATTATCCCACACATTTTTGGCGAAAATGTATATTCTCGTCCAACTGATTTAAAAGAGATTATCAAATATGCAAAATTAGTTGTATTTTGGGGTGCAAATCCACTGGTTACTAGCAAAATTTCGCATGATATCCCTATGCACGAGCATGAAAAATACTTTTATGAATTATCAAAACGAAGTGATATTGAGATTATTTTTATTGATACTCATATAAATGAAAGTGCTAAAAAATTAAATGCTAAGACAATTTTGATTAATTCTAACACCGACGCAGCAATGATTATAGGCATTTGTCATTATCTTTACATAAATGATTTATATGATAAAGATTTTATAAATAATAAGGTAAATGGCTTTAGCGAATTTAAAGATTATTTTTTAGGTAAAAAAGATGGCATTATTAAAGATTTAGTGTGGGCTAGTGAAATTTGTGGCGTTTCTTATGATGATTTGCTTGATTTTACAAATAAACTTGCAAAAAATCCTAGCAAAATCATATCAGGTAGAGCTATACAAAGGCAACACAACGGCGAGTATAATTATCTAGCCCTTTCAAGTCTTGCAGCTATGTTAGGATATATCGGTAAAAACGGTTTAGGGATTGAATTTAATCTATGTAGTGGTTGTAAGGGCGAGAGTGCAAAAAATACAAAAAGTCTAAAGAATTTAAATACAATTTTAGGCGAAGTCAAAGGACAAAACTATTATATCCCTAGTTCAAGGCTAAATGATGCCTTGCTTAATCCAAACAAAGAAATTTATTATGATAATAAATTATTAAAATACCCAGAAATTAAGCTTTTAATCAATGCAAGTGGGTCATATTTTACAAGACAGCCTAATGTAAATGAGAGTATAAAAGCATGGAATAAAGCCGAGTGTATTATTACTTTAGAGCCTTTTTGGACTTCTCAAGCAAAGCTTAGCGATATAGTGTTACCAGTGGCGATTGAAGGTGAGCGTTATGATATAGAGCAAAGTTCTAATAAAGAAATAATTTTTGCATTAAAGCCTTTTCAAAATACAAATTATAAAAGTGATTTTCAAATTTGCAAAGAAATTGCTAAGAAATTTAACAAATCTTATGAATTTTGTAAAGATTTAGATGAATTAGACCTTATGAAAATAATATATAATGATTTAAGCGATAATTACGCTAAAGAGAATATAAATTTACCTAGTTTTGATGAGTTTTTTGAAAAATCATTTATAAAAATTAAAGGTTTAAAAGAATTACCGCCATTTACTAGATTTAGCAAACTTAACAAAATGAATATTTGCATTAATAACGAAACAGCAAAATACGACCCAAGCGATGAGATGAAAAATAAATTTTCACTACACCTTAGCACTCCGCATAGTGCTTATAGACTTCATTCTCAATTAGATAATTCTATTATAAGAGATAGTGTAAGCGAACTTGAACCAGTGCTAATACATTCAAATTTAGCCAAGGCTAAGGGTATAAAAAATAATGATATAGTAAGGATTTTTAATGATAGGGGTGAGATTTTATGTGGGGCTAGAATTAGCGATGATGTAAAAGAAAATACCATTATTGTGTGCGAAGGAGCGTGGTGGCAACCATTAGATTATACGAAAAAATCACTATGCATTAATGGTAATGTCAATGTTTTAACGAGTTCAAAACCTAGTTCAAATTTATCACATAGTAATATAGGGCATACTTGCAAGGTTGATATTGAAAAATTTAATGATGATTTAATTAAATTTAAAGATTGCTACGATAAGGCTACTATCATAGATTATTAATATCATTTACATTAGCTAACAAAAAAATTAAATTATGTTAGCTATATTTGATTAAAAATATTTTAATATTTATTAAATATTTTATAAATTTATTTATTAAAAGTAATTAAAATTATATTAATTTTGATAATATGTTTTAAAAAATTTTATATTTATAGCTTGAATTTTTATAATAATTTATCATCTTAAAACCCCATAAAATAATACTTATATAAATTATTACTTTTGTATATAAATTTGAAATAATTATTAGCTTAAAATAATCTTGTTAAATATTCAGCAACTTTAAGTTTATTTTAAGGTAGGGGGGGGGTAAAATACTTTGACATTTTTAAGAAAAAAGGAGAAAAAATGAAATTAGTTAAATTAAGTTTAGCTGCTGTTGTAGCTGCAGGTTCTTTTTCTTTTGCTAACGCTGTTGCATTAGACGAAGCTATTCAAAATGTTGATTTATCAGGTTACTTAAGATATAGATATGATACGCTAAGAGATAAAAGCGTTGAAACAACTAAAGCTGGTTCAGTAACAACTTACGATAATGATGGTAATGCTAAACAAGCTCACAGATATAAAGCTGTTTTAAATTTCCAAGCTGATATCGCTGATAATTTTAAAGCTCATACTACTTTTGAATATTCAAATACTCAAGAAGATGGCTATGGCGAAACAGCTAATGCAAATGTAAATAATACATTTAAAGTAACAAATGCTTACCTAAGCTATACAAACTTTGATACAACATTTAATATCGGTAGACAAACAATCGGTTCAATTTGGACAGATGATTTATTTGCAAACGGTATTAAAGTAGTAAATAACAGCATTGAAGGTCTAACTTTAGCTGCTTATGTATTTGATAACTACAATGCTGATGGTGATTTATATGCTGCAAATGAAGTTAGATATTATGATAAAGATGGTAAAAAACAAGAAGATAGTTTATTAGGAATGATTCAAAAGAATCCAAAAGCAAAAGTTGATTTATTAGGTAGAAACCTATACGGTGTTGCTGCAATCGGTAGCTTTGCTCCAGTTGATTTTCAAGTATGGGTTGCTTATATGAATAAAATTGGAACATTCTATGCAGTTGATTTTGCAGCTAACTTAGGTGATAAAGATGATTTTGCTTATAGAATTCACGCTCAATATGCTGGTAATAGCTTGAAAAAAGGTGAATTTAAAGAATTAATAGGCGTAGATGAAAGCCCAGTTGCTAATGGTAATTTCTATGGTATTGAAGCTGGATTTGATGCATTTGGTGCTGACTTTAACCTAGGTTATGTAGCTTATGGTAAAAAAGATAAATTTACTGTAAATACAATTGAAGATGAAGGACAATTAATCAATGTTGGTGAAATCGTAATGAGTGATTATCAATTAGGTTATGGTAAAAAAGATTTCGTATTCTTAACACTAGGCTATACTTATGCTGATGTAAGATTTGGTGTAGATTTAGTTTATGGTAAAAACAAATTCGCAGTATCTGATAAAGTAAATGGTAAAGATAAATTATTTGAAGTTACCCCAAGACTATCATATAAATATAGTGATAAATTAGAGTTCTCATCATTCTATGCTTATGGTAAAAGAAAAACAACTGTTGAAGGCAAAGAAGGTAACACAAAAGATACTGAAAAACAAATCAGACTTGAAGCAAAATATACATTCTAATCCTTATGCTAGGCTTTATGCCTAGCACTCTAGCTAAAGGCTGAGAAATTTTGTAAAATGTAAAATGAAGTATCCTTTTCTCAGTCTTTAGCTTAGGTATTTTATTCATTAATTCTAAAATTATTTTTAAATTATATACTTTGTCATTTGAAGTCAAAAAAATTGAAAGGTTAAAAAATGAAAAAAATATTAGCTTTAATTTTTTCATTATTTTCTTTTAATATCTATGGTTGATGATAATATTAATAATAAAATGTTGGTTAGAATTTCTGTTGTTGAAGTTTATCCAGAGTATCTTGATGAATACCTTGTTATTGCAAAAGAAGTTGCTGAAGCTTCAATTGAAAAAGAAAAGGGTGTAATATCTATTTATCCAATGATGCTTGTAAAAAATAATAATATAATTAATATTTTAGAAATTTATAAAGATCAAGAATCTTATAATAAGCATATTAATTCCGAGCATTTTCAAAAATATAAAAAAGGCACATTGCATATGGTAAAATCTCTTGAGTTGCTTGATTCTTATCAATTAAGTGATAAAAATTTTAAAGCAATTTTTAAAAGACAATAATTATATATTTGTGCTAGTTTTTATTAAAAACTTTATTTATTTGAATATTTTTTAAAATAAGTTATATGAAAAAAATCACATAATTAAAATTTTGCTTAGTAATTTTGCACTTGATTTTGCATATTTTAATGATGATTATTTTAAGAAAATTTGAATAATAAATATATTATTTAAAAAACAAAAAGGGATATTAAATTTACAATATTAATGAGAATGTTTTTTTATTAGCTTATTACTAAAATAAATCCAGTTATAATAATTTTTAGTAGCTAATATGTAACAAGGTATTTTTATAAGTAATTTAGTTACATGCCTAAAAAATACTATTGTATTTAACAGGGTTAATCATAATATTAAAAATGTTATGATTAAAAATGTGTATAGTATAAAGGTTAATATACTTAACAATAAATGAGATAATAAATTTAATAATTTGAATAATATATATTTAATGACAAATTAAAATAAAGTAATAAAAAAGTTATTATTTAGGGTATATTTATGTAAAAAATGTTTTAAATTTTTAAAAAATTAATTTATTAAAAATAGGCGTTTATTTGTGTTCGCCTATTTTAATATATATTTTGTTATTTTCGTTTATATTCGTCATATTAGCATCTTTTTTAGTGCTATCTTTTCCTATCAATAATGATTTAACAGCATCGTAATTTAAAAATTTAGCACATAAACCTTCTGGATTTTGTGTTTTTTCTATTATTAAAAATTCATCTTCAGTACTAATATGTAAGCATTGATTAGACTTTACGAAAAACCAGCCATATTTGTCAAGGCTTGTTTTTGTCATTAATTGAATTTCTATGATTTTTCCATAATTTATATAATATTCATTAATTTCTTTAATCAAAGTCGCCATATTTTGTGCCGCTTTTGAAATTTCTACATTGCTTTTGCTTTCATCTAATTTTGTATATATCAAAATGAATAATATTGCTAAAATCAAACACGCTATAATTAATTCTATAAATGAAAGTATTTTTTTCATTTAATACTCATTATCCCTGCATTCGGTAATTTAAAACTTCTATCTTTAGCATAAATTCTTTGATTATCAATCAAATCATATTTCCAAATAGGTGCATTTTGCTTAAAATCTTCAATAAACTTAGCAAATATATCTAAGCCGTTTTTTCTATGCGAACTTGCAATCCCAGCAAAATAAGAGCATTCACCTACTAATACATCTCCTTTTGCGTGTGCAAAAAATAGTCTAATATTTAAATTCCTAGTTTTCTCACACCAATCATCAAACCATTTTTTTAAAATTGGCTCATATATATCAAAACTAAGACCGCTAATATTGCCTTCTGCTCTAATTATCCCGCTAAAACTTAAAAATGCTCCATAATTTAACTCTTTGCAAATTCCACAAAATTCACTATATAAAGCTTTTTCATCAAGAGCATTATTAAATATTTTAAAGTTTTGCATATTAACCCCCACAAACTGGTGGCAATATACTTACAATATCATCATCTTTTAATTGCATATTTATATCACTTATTATTGTATCATTAACAGCAATAGCACTTATTTTTAACCATTCTTTTAAGTCACTATCTTTATTTAATATACTTTTTATTTCTTCTAAATTTTGTGCTTTTATTGTTATGCTATCCTTATTAATAGGACCTAAAAAATTAATTTTTGGCATTGTTATAAACCCTTTCTAATAGTATTTTTTCAGGTACTGGCTTACTAAAATAATATCCTTGATATTCATCACATCCTAAAGATTGTAAAAATGTTAGTATTTCTTCATTTTCAACACCTTCAGCCACTGAGCGTTTGTTTAATGATTTAATCATTTTTACAATAAATGCAACTAATTTTTTATTTCTTTCATTTTTGTCAATATTTTGTATGAAACATTTATCAATTTTTACAACATCAAAATCTAAATCTTTATTATTTAAATATGATAATGAGCTATATCCTTTACCAAAATCATCCATTGATAAGCCTACATTAAGTTTTTTGATTTTATCAATGATACCTTTACTAGCAGCGTTTTCTATTGAAAAGCTTTCAGTAATTTCAAATTCTAATAAACTAGGATCTATCCCTTGCATATTTTTTTCTATTGTATTAATTATATTTTCATTTAATAGTTGTTTTGTGCTTAAATTTATACTTAGTTTTAGTTTTAAACCCTGTTGTATCCATCTTCTTTGAGCATCACAAGCCATTTTTATAATTTCATTACCTAAAGTAATAATTAAATTACTTTTTTCACAAAGTCCTATAAATTGGTCAGGAAATATTAATTTATCTCCTTTTTGCCATCTAACTAGAGCTTCAGCCCCTATTATTTTGCCACTTTGACAATCAACTTTTGGCTGATAATATAATAAGAATTCTTTATTTACAATACCATTTCTAATATCTTGCTGTAATTTTAAATCAGCTTCGTTTTGTTCTCCTATTTCTTTAGTATAACCAAATACTACATTATCTCCAGTCGCTTTATCATTTTCTATTGCTAAATCGGCATTTCCTATACACTCTAATATATTATCACTATCATTAGGATATACGCAATATCCTATTCTAGCATTTATTTTAAATGGCTCATAGCTTATATTTTCATCATTTGAATTTATTTTTATATTTTTGCTTATAAGTTTTTGTTGGTAGCTTTTAGCAATTTTGTAAAAGTCTTCATTTTCATTAACTTCTGTTACTAATAAGAATTCATCAGCACTAATTCTAGCTAAGCATTCAAAAGTTTCATTATTTTGAATAAATAAATATTTATCATTATTTTTATATCTATTACTTTCTGTATGCTCATCATCGTTTACAGGTATATTTTTCATAATTGAATATAGCCTAAATCCAACTAATTTGAGAATTTCATCACCAAAATTTCTACCATACATAGAGTTGTAAGCTCTAAATGATGCAATATTTAAAAAACAAAATAATAAAACTTTACCTTGTTTTTTGTTATATAATTTTAGGCTTTCATATACACTTACCATATTCATAAGACCTGTAATATTATCTATGTAAGCTTGTTTTTTCAAGTGGCTATCTTTTGCCTTAATTTTTCTAATAAATCTAAGTAAAGCGTAGCTTAAAGTTCTAAATTCTTTATATGTAAAATCAGTGTTAATTGATTTTAGTTTATTAAAATTAGCTATTTGAGTATTAAGTGCATCGTCAAAATGATTTGTTGCTATTTCAATTTGCTCTTTTACTTCTTTTCTTTTCTTTAGAGTGTATAAGTAAAGTAATAAATAACCAAATAACATAGCGATACTTATGTATATACTTTGCTTTATAAAAAATAAAAATCTGTCGCTTTTAGCTTTTATTAAAGAATCTTCTAATGCTGATGTTTTAGCACTAAATTCTATTTTTATCCACCAGTTTTTGTCATAACAAGTATAAATATTATTTTCATATACGCAGTACCAAGATTCGTTATCTAAAAATGTAAAATCATCATCAATTTCTTTAGCATCAAAATTTGATAAATGTATGTTGTGTAAATTTTTAATATTTTCTAATGCAACTTTTCTTTGAGTTTCTTTATACTTTTGTTCATCTATATTGATTTTTAGCATTTTACCATTATCTAATTCCATATATTTAGTATAATATTGATATTCTGGGTCAATCCCATTATAAATTTTATATTTTATTGGATATTTAGTGTTTTTTATTAAAAAATCTAATGCTTCATCTTTATTATTGCTACTGTGATAATAGTTATATGCAAAATTGTAGTTGCTATCTATAAATTCCTTAGCACTATTTTCAAGATATGAAAATCCATCATCTAGGTATTTTTTTATATTATCAATTTCTTCTTGAATATATTTATTAGATGATAAATTTATTTGTTCTTTATATTTTTCTTCTAGTTGTGCAATCTCATCATTATAATTATTTTTTACTACAAAAACTCCTATAATAGCCATAATGATGAAAAATATCATCGCATAAATTAATATGTTTTTTACTGACTCTTCTAATATAGACGTTCTTTCTTTCATTAATTACCTATTCATTATGTAAATTTTTGTATATAATATAGCGAATTTATTAACAGGCTTATTATATTAAAGAGGGTTGATATGAATCACAGCATTAAGAATATTAAAACACCAGCTTACATTTGCTACGAAAGCAAACTAAAAAATAACCTTGAAATCTTTAAAAAAATTCAAGAAGAAAGTGGAGTTAAAGTCTTATTAGCTTTAAAAGGATTTGCATTTAGTGCTGCTATGCCTTTAATTAAAAATTACTTAAAAGGTTGCACTTGCAGTGGGTTGTGGGAAGCAAAATTTGCTAAAGAATTTGTAGATAAAGAAATCCACACTTACGCACCAGCATTTAGCAATGACGATTTAGAAGAAATATTAAATCTTAGTCATCATATAGTGGTTAATTCATTGAATGAATATAAAAAAGTTATAAATCATAAAAATTATAAAAATCAATCTTTAGGAATTCGCTGTAATTTAGAGTTTTCAGTAGCTCCAAAAGAAATTTATAATCCTTGCGGCAAATTCTCAAGGCTTGGCATTAAAGCAAAGGATTTATTGGATAGCGAAATAATAGTTGATGGGCTACATTTTCACGCTTTATGCGAAGAGAGTTTTGAGAGTTTAGAAAAAGTCTTTAAAGTATTTGAAGATAATTTCTTAAAACCATATCTAGCAAAACACCCATTAAAATGGATTAATTTTGGTGGCGGTCATCATATCACAAAAAAAGGCTATAAAGTAGAAGAATTAATTCAATTCTTAAAAGCTATTAAATCAAAATATAATCTTGAAATATACCTTGAGCCAGGAGAAGCTATTGGTTGGCAAACGGGGGATTTAATAGCTAGTGTTTTAGATATTGTTGAAAATGAGAAAAAAATAGCAATTTTAGATATTTGTGCTGAAGCTCATATGCCTGATACTATCATTATGCCTTACACTAGCGAAGTAAAAAATGCAAAAATCCTAGCAAGTCGTGATGAATTAGCAGAGACTAAAAGCACTAAAAATAGCTATCTTTTAACAGGTAATTCTTGCCTTGCAGGAGATATTATGGGTGAATATGAGTTTAATCAAGAACTAAATATAGGAGATAAGATAATATTTTGCGACCAAATTCATTACACAATAGTAAAAAATACAACTTTTAACGGAGTAAAATTACCAAGTTTAATTTATGTTGGTGAAGATGGTAGCATTAAAAGTCAAAAAGAATTTAATTTTAATGACTATTCAAGGAGAAATTAAAATTATTTTGATAAATTTAAATTTTTTAAGGATTTATTATGAGATATTTTTTGTATTTTATATGTTTATTGTTAAATTTAAATGCCAGTGATTTAACCACGAGCGGAAGGGTTACAAATATCACACAATATGAGTTAGGGCATTTATGGACAATATTAGCATCAAGTTATATTGCTTCACTTGCTTTAATTGTCTTAATTGCAGTGCTTTGTGCGTTTTCATTACATTATATGGTAATAGGACCTAAAACATTTAGTCACGAAGGCAAAAAAATATATGCCTTTTCATTATTTGAGCGTGGTTTTCATTTCATTGCTGCACTTGCTTGGATTATATTAATTCCAACAGGCTTAATTATTATGAATGGTCATTATTTTGGTGGTGGAGTATTTGTTAGACTTTGCAAAAATCTTCACGGAGTTGCTACTATTTTATTTTTTATCTCAATTATTCCTATGTTTTTTTGCTGGATTAAGAGAATGTTGCCTGCTAGTTATGATATAAAATGGCTTATGATAGTAGGTGGATATTTAAGCAAGGTTAAAAGACCTGTTCCGGCGGGAAAATATAATTTCGGTCAAAAAATGTGGTATTACATAGCCGTTTTTGGTGGAGCTATTATGATAATTACTGGTGCGTTTATGTTCTTTTTAGATTTTCAAAGCGAATTTTTACAAAATATGTTAGGAATTAGTCATATTAATATTTTAAGACTTAGTGCAATAGTTCATAATATCTTAGGCATTGTTTGTGCTGCTATGTTTTTCGTGCATTTATATATGGCTGTATTTGCTATCAAAGGCTCAATTCACGCAATGATAACAGGATATAAAGAAGAAGAAGAAGTATATATTTTGCATTCTTATTGGTATAAAGAACTTACAAAAAATGGAAAAATAACACCGAGTTATAGCTATGAAAAATAAAACACCTAAAATCAAATTCTGGTTAGAAGAAGACGGCGAAATTTTTGGAAAAGGTAATTATGAGATATTAAAAGCCATAGAAAAATTTGGCTCAATTAATGAGAGCTCAAAACAACTTCATATGAGTTATAAAAAGGCTTGGACTAAGAAAACTAGCACAGAAAAATTTTTAGGTGGAGATATATTTATTAGCAAAAAAGGAGCTAGTAAAGATAGCGGAACTATTCTTAGCCCTAAGGCTTTAGAATTTATGAAAAATTATGAATTATTAGAAAAAGAATTAAATGAATTTATGCAAAAACGATACAATGAGCTATTAAGAAATTTATTTGATAAAGGAGAATAAATGAGATTAGATTTTAGTGGCAAGGCTTGTCCAATACCTGTAATTGAAACAAAAAAAACTCTTTTAAGTTTAGAAAATGGTGAAGAAGTTGTTATTGTTGTTGATAATAATGCTGCATTAGAAAATATAAAAAGATTACTAACTTCACTTAATCAAAATTATAAAAACGATGGCTATGTTTTTACGCTAACAAAAAGCGAGATTAAAGCTGGTGATGTTGATAAAAAACAAAGCGAAGGGGTGTTTTTAAAAAGTCAAAAAATAGGAGATGGCGAGTTAGGTGGTATGCTTGTTATAGGTTTTTTAACTGCTTTAAAAGAAAGAAAAATTTCAAAAGTAGTATTGGTAAATGATGCTATTTTTATCGCTTGTGATGAAAACCATCCAGCACATAATGCTTTAAAAGAATTGCAAAATATAGGTGTTGATATTATGTGTTGTGCGAATTGTCTTAATTATTTTTCACAAAGTCCTAAAATTGGTAGAAGCTCAAACGCAGTTGAAATAATTGATACATTGTTTGATACAAAGATAATAAGTCTATGAAATTAACACAGCTTAGTAAACATGCTGGCTGAGGTGCTAAGCTAGGTCAGGCTGACCTTCACGAAGCCTTAAGCGTCATAGCCAAGAATGAATTTATTTTAAGTTCACAAGTTAGTAATGAGGATGCTTGTGTAATAGATTTTCCTAGAGTTGTTAATGATAATTTGAATAATATTGCGATAGTTCAAACACTTGATTTTATTGCACCTATAGTTGATAATCCTTATGATTATGCGTGTATAGCGGCAGCTAATTCTTTAAGCGATATTTTTGCTATGGGTGCTAGAGCTATTAGTGCTATGAATATTGTTGGATTTAGTGAGTGTTTGCCAAGAGATATGCTTAAGGATATGTTATTAGGTCTTAATGACAAGATTATAGAAAGTGGGGCTATTTGTGCTGGTGGACATACTTTAAATTCTAGTGAAGTATTTTTAGGGCTTAGCGTTACTGGTGTTGTTGGAAAAAATGATTTTTTGAGTAATAATACAGCGAAGATTAACGATGTTTTAATAGCTACAAAACCACTTGGCACAAGTCTTAGCGCTATGGCTATAAAAGCAAATTTTAATGATGATTTTAGTGAAGTAATAAATGGTATGAAAACTTTAAATTTAAAAGCAATAAATGCTTTAAAAGATATTAAAATAAATGCTTGTACAGATATTACTGGATTTGGCTTGATAGGTCATTTAAGCGAAATGTTAAATGATGATATTTCTATAGAAGTTGATAGTTCTGCTGTAAAATTTTATAAAAATACTTTTGAATATGCAAATTTAGGACTTTTTGGTGCTGTTAGTTACAATAATAAAGATAGTTTAAAAAATATGGTTAGATCATATATTGATGATGATTTAGTTTTTTATTCACCAGAAACTAGTGGAGGTCTTATTTTAAGTGTTAAGGAGAGCGATGTAGATAAAATTTTAGATATTTTAAATAGTTTAGGTACAACTTCTTATTCATTTGCAAAAGTTGTTGCTAGGAATGATAGTAAAATTAGTATTTATTAAATTATTTTATGATTGTAATGTTTATTTGCATAAAACATTTTATAATTAGGGAATTTTAAAAAGGTAATTAATGTCAAGAGAAAATATTGTTATATTATTTTTATTTTCTATAGTATGTATAGGATTTTTGTTTTGGGGTTATTCTAATACCAATAGTTATTTATTTTTTACCATAGCTACGATTTTTGGAATATTTTTAGCATTTAATATAGGTGCAAATGATGTTGCTAATGCATTTGGAACCAGTGTTGGTGCTAAAACTCTTAGTATAAGACAAGCTTTAATAATAGCTGCTATATTTGAATTTAGTGGGGCATTTTTTGCTGGTGCTGAGGTAACTGCTACTATTAGAAGTGGTATTGTTAGTGTAAAAGATAATATAAATCCTATATTATTTGCATATGTTATGATGAGTGCTTTAGGTGCTGCTTCTATTTGGATATTTATAGCTACTTATAAATCTTTGCCAGTTAGTTCAACTCATTCTATTGTAGGTGGGATAGTAGGTGCTGCTATTACACTTGGATTTGTTAGCAATGGTAATTCTAGTGAGATTAGTTGGAGTGGAATAGGAACTATTGTTGCAAGTTGGTTTATATCACCAGTTTTAGGAGGATTGCTTAGTTATTTTGTTTATTCTTTAATCTTTAAATTTATAGTAGTGCCAACTAAACAAAAAACTATAGAGTTAAAACAAATTAAAAAAGATAAAGAAAATTATAAAAAAGATTATATTGATGAATTTATGCAAAGTGAAAAATCTAAGCAATATAGTGAGTTATATGGTATTTTGTTAAATGATAAAGGCGATTATGCGTTAAAAATGAAGGAATTTAACAAAAAAGAAAAAGATGTTAATGTGTCAAAATTATTAAGCTCAAGAATACCTATCTTAGCTTGTTTAATAGCCTTTGTAATTTCATCTATGTTATTTTTTAAAGCATTAAATAACGTAAATACAGGGCTTACTACTTTTAGTGTTAGTGTAATTATTTTGTTAATTTGTGTGAGTGCTTATATTGTTTGTGCTGGGATAATTAATATTATGAAAAAAGGTGAACCAAAAAAAGCAGTAAATCGTATCTTTTCATGGTTTCAAATTTTTACCGCTTGTACATTTGCATTCTCGCATGGGGCAAATGATATTTCAAATGCGGTTGGACCATTTGTTGCAATTTTAGATATATTACATACAAATGCTGTAAATCCTACTTCACCTGTTCCTACTATTGTGATGCTAGTATTCGGGATAGCTTTAGTTGCTGGACTTTGGTTTTTAGGTAAAAGTGTAATAAAAACAGTAGGTAAGAACTTAACAGAGATTAAGCCAACTACTGGCTTTAGTGCAGAAATTTCATCAGCTATTGTTATATTATTAGCCACTCAATTAGGAATTCCAATTAGTTCAACTCATATTTTAATAGGTGCTGTCTTAGGAATAGGTGTATTTAATAAAAATGCTAACTGGAAAATGATGAAACCAATAGGACTTGCTTGGATGATAACTCTACCTGCTAGTGCTTTAATATCATCGTTTATTTTGGCTATATTAGTTTATTTATTTTAATTTTAGATAATTTTATTATCTAAAATTCTTTTTTATTTCATCTAATTCATCTTGGGTATATCCAGCCATAATTCTAGCGTTTTCATTCATATTTTTAATAGGTCTTATTAGGTGTTTGTATTCTAAGAGTAAATCACAAAAATTCTCATTTGTCCCACCTGCGTTTTTATACCATCTATCGCCTTTATTTACATGGCTTATTTCATCGTGCAAGATGATTTTTAAAACTTCTAATAATTTTGATTTTATTTGGTGTTTTGTGCTGCTTATTTTTTTAACCACAAAAGGATTAGCATCAAGCCCACAAGCTTCTAAATGCCTATGCACGACCCCCATTCTAACCTTAAAACTAGAATTAGTAGCTCTCATAGCGTCAAATAAATTAGTATGCACCCCAAAATCTCCGTATTTATATCCTAGCTCATTTAAAGCGTCGTTTAATAGACTAAAGTGTAAGCATTCTTCTTTAGCTATTTCTAAAAAATCACTCGCAAACAAAAGCCCACCGGTATGATAAAATCTATATGCAGCATCTAATGCAAGGTCAATTGCTGAATACTCAATATGAGCTATTTGGTGTAAGGTCTTTGCTAAAGCATTATCAGAACTTAGTTCTTTTGGTCTTTTAATCCTTGTTGGGTGAATAATCTCAAGGCTTTTTGCATAACTTGGCTCTTCTAAAACTAAAGGCTCGTATTCATTATAAGCTAAGTTATTGCTTAAAAAATCATCGTAAAAATCATCAAATTTAGCTAATTTTTTAGCATAATCACTCTCGCTTAAAACATCAAATAAAGTATGCGAATAATCTTTCATATTAGTCCTTAAAGCTTATAAATGCGATTTTTTATTTTATAAAATCTTTGATAAAAACATAGTTTTACCAAAGATTATTAAAAAGAATTTAAATAAAAACTATTTAAATTCTTTTATTTTTTGAATAATGCTATCTTTATTTTTTGAAATCATTGAGCTTTCTTTTCTTTCATTGCCATCATTATGCTTATAACTAAGCCAATTAAAACTACCAGTGATAATATAATCATCATCACAAATTAAAATTTTTTCATGAGAATTATCTTGATAGATTTTAAAGTTTTTATATTCTTGGATAAGCTCATTAAAAATTGTTAGCCCCTCATTATCAATAGATTCTTTATCATGTCTATTACGTTTTTCTATACCATATTTTATATGGATATTTACACCTTTTGATAATGCGTTTTTAAAATCATTTAAATACTCTTTTAAAACAACGGCTCTTACCCAAGGGCTTTGAATGTAAATATCTTTTTTAGCATTATTTAAACTATATTTTAGATATTTTCCATGAGAACATTCATCTATCATTAAGCCTTCTTCAAAATTAATGCTTGATGTATATTTTTGAAATTTCTCGCTATTTTCTTTACTTGCTTGATTTTCACGAACATTAAAATTTTTTTGATCAATCAGTTCATCAAACATTCTTGAAATGTTTTCATCAGCTTTTAATTCATCACTTTGTATTGATAAAGCTATGATTTTTTCTTCACTTTCTTGATTTTTGTAAAAGCAACATAAATGTTTTTGATAAAATTTACCTATACTATTTAGCTCATTAATTTGATAAATTTCTCCATCTAAAACACCACCAAAACTTTTTAAGCTTTCAAAAATATTTTGCTTTAAAGTCTTATCATCTTTAAAAATTTCGTTTAAACATTCATTTCTTGGTCTTGATTTATTTTTAGGCATAATTTCAATCGTATCTTTTTGAATTTTATTTTCAAGCCTAATATCGCTTTCGCTAACTTCCAAAATATCTCCTAAAACGCCATCAAAAACTAAACATAAATCTTTTTCGGTTATTTTTTTACTTTTTATATCATTTAAATAATCTTTTGCTTTATTGCTTAAGGTTAAAAATTCATCTAAATATCCCTTAAAAGTAAGCTCAGCTAAAATCGTATTTAGCACATCTTTATCAAGGCATGTTATTGATTTTAAATTAGCTAAATGATTTTCTTTTAAAATTTTTAAAATCTTTAAAATTTCACTCTCTATTCTAGTTAATTCTTCACTTTCTTTAAAAATACAATTAGCTACGCATTTATAAACAGGATAAAAAACATACTTTATATCATAAAGCTCATAGTTTTTATCCTCACCAAAATACGCAAATTTATGCTGAATTAAATCTAAATCAATTTTCATATTCTTTCTCCTAGCGTTCTTATCTCATAATTGTTTTTATCCATATATTCAATGATTTCTTTAAATGGATTTATGCCTTTATTTGTACTTGATTTGTATAAAAATTCAATATCTCCAACAATTAAAAGCAATTTTTTTGACCTTGATAACGATACATTTAGTCTTTTTTCATCTGCTATAAAATCAATTTTTGATTTTTTACCATCACCCGATCTAACACAATCATAAATAATAATATCCCTATCACTTCCTTGAAAACTATCAACCGTGCCTATATCAATTTCTAGTTTTTCATCTTTAAATGCTTTTACAATATTTTTTAAACTAATATCTAGATAATGCTTTTGGTCTTTATAAGGAGTTATTATTCCTATGCTTAGATTATTTTGTTTACAATGCTCTAACAAGTCCTCTAATTCTTTTAAAATTACTTTTGCATTGCAACGATTAATTTTACCAGTGCCTTTTTGCTCATCAGCCCTATCTTTTAGCCTACTTGTATTAAGCCAAATCGCATTTGTTTTATAAAATGGAATATTATGCTGTTTTAATTCGTTTAATTCTTTTTTAGTTTTTAATTCTCCTTCATAAAACACATTACTATATAGATTGCAAATGCTCTCATGTGCTCTATAATTATAAGTAAGTCTATGTTTTAAATTAGGAAATTTAGTATTGCTTTCATAAATTTGCTCAAATAAAGATGTAACAACCTCCTCTTTTGAATATTCCTCTAAATTATTTGCTACATCATCATCAATTATCGGTGCTAGTTGTTTATGATCTCCTACGAAAATAATTTTTCTAGCTTTTATACAAGGAACTAACAATTCACTCAAAGTTGCCCTTCCAGCCTCATCAACAATAACTAAATCAAAAACAATTTCTCTAAAATTGCTCCACGATGATATTCCAATAAGTGTGCCAAAAATTAATTTTATATTTTTTATAAAAAATTTTTCAGTATCTGTATTTTTAACACTTTTTGAAGTAATAGTTTGAAGAGTTTGTTCAAAATTTGCTTGATAATTTTCATAACCTTCTAGTTTATTCTCCTTTAAATCTTTTAAATTTTTATTAACTAAGGCATTGATAACTTTATTTGGAGTAAAACTTCTTGCAATTTCACTCATTTTGTTTTCATCATTGCCTATTCTTAAGATTTTTGGTTCATCTTTGCAAATCTTTTCTAGCACATTATCCACAGCTTGATTGCTTTGAGAGGTTATAAGCATTTTATAATTTGGATGAAGCTTTAAATAATGTTTTAAGATTTCAACAATTGTAGTAGTTTTGCCTGTGCCTGGAGGTCCTTGGATTAGTAAAATCTCACTACCATCTTGTAAACTTAAAGCTTTTTTAACAGCAAGTTGCTGATTTTCATCTAAATCTTTATTAAAAAATCTATCAATTTGAATTATTTCACTTTGTTTAAAGCTAATATCAGGATCACATAATTTATTTGCTAAATTATTTATATAAACATTACTTTTTTTAAGTTCGTCTAAGGCTCTTTCTTTTTTCTTAAATACAATTTCTTCTGCTTGATAATCATAGTTAATGCTGTATTTAATAGGTACTTGATTTTTATCAATTTTTTTTAAATTAATTCCTTGATACTCATCTTCAAGGTTTATATCGAGTAAACCTTTAGAACTTTTGAATTTTTCTACAACTCCTTTTATTTCATCATCATTTTGAGAATTGTTTAATTTTTTAATGATAACCTTTTGATTTTGTTTAAAATGTTTCTCAAAATCATCTATCAAAAAGCAAACTTTATTATTTGAAATGCTATCAATTGTGCCTATTTGAGTTAATTTTTTGCTTTGAATAAACTCATTTTCAGCTTTTAATAAATCCTCTTCCATTTTGATAGATTTTACACTTGATTTTATCCCAGAATTTGAATTATGATTTTGAAGTTCGTTGTATAAAGAATCTAAAAGAGTAAAGTTAGAATGAAGGTGTTCTGTATCTATTGTAGCTATAAATTCAACGCTAGATTTAAATAGCCCTTTTTTATAAACCTCATCAAGTTTTACTTGATTATCAAACATAATATTAAAGCAATATAAATAATTATTATTTTTTGTACTACAACAAAACACATATTCACCTAAAGCTATTTTGATTTCTTCTCTATTTTGTTTATCAATACTTAATAAAAAATAAGGTTTATTTTTATTTATATAACTTTGCAGATTATGTAATAGCTTATATTCCATTATACACTTATTTTGTTTATCCATAAAATCTTTATAGCTATCAATTACTTTTTTTGAAAAATTAATTTCGTATTTTTTAATAAAAGTTGAATTTTGCTTTAATAAATCTTCTTTTACTTCATAAAAATCTTTATAAATATCTGTATTTATAGAAAAATATTTTTTTGAAATAACTTTAAAAACCTCAAGATTATTTTCATATACATTGTTATTTAAAAATTTGTTACATAAAAAATCTAAATACAATCTGCCTTCTTTTATATAGATTTTATTGCTCATAAAATAATCTAATCCTAAACTTTCAAGTTTTATAAACACATTTAAAAACTTAATTAGATTTTGTCTTGTTAATACATAATTTCTAATAGCATAATCCTCTAAAAATGTATTATTTATAGTTTCATACAAATCTGTTATAAAATAATAATTATTCTTATCTTCATAAAATTCACATTTAATCAGTCCATCGCATTCAATATTGCATAATTCATAAGCAAGACTTCCTATGTGGGGATTATTCTCGTTTTTTTCTAAAATATAAGCAAAAAAATCACTTGAGTTCTTGCTAACTAATAATTTATTATCACCTAAATTTTCTTTTATTAAATATCCATAAATTTCTTCCATTACAAATCCTTAAAATATTTTAACAAATTAACAATATACTAAATTTCGTACAATACCACAATTATTATTAAACCTAACAAAAGCTAGGTTTGTAATTCTTATAATTCAACTTCAATCGTCATAATCATCATCACCTAAATAATCTTCATTATTTGGATTATGTGCATCAGCCCAATCATCCATACAAGCATCGTTATTTGGATTATTAATATCTGACCATAAATCTAATTCTTCTTGAGACATTGCCATTTTATTCTCCTTTTTTATTGCTATTTTTATTAGCTGCTCTTTGAGCTCTTGCCGCAAAACTATCTTTGCTTACAATACCACCATTTCTCTTAGCTTCGCTTGATTGAATTCTTGCTGCTGCTTCTTTATCCATCGCGTTTTTACTCATCGCGTTCTCCTTAAAAATTATTTTAGTTTTGCAAAACTTACAAAATGATATAATAATGACTTGTGAATACCTGTGAATTAAGAGAAAAAATGAATAAAAATAAAAAAATAGCAAAAAACTATGCTTATCAAATAAAAGAATTAATTAAAACTAGTGGAAAAAAACAAGAAGACATAGCAAGTGAAATATCAGATTGCATATACGCAGATACACACAATGATGAAAATGAAGTTTTTAAATTTAAAAATAGATTTAGAAAAACTTTAAGCGAAGCATTAAAAGATAATGATAAACAAACAAGTGATAAAACGCTAGAAGAATTAAAACAATGGTATGAATACTTATCTTCAAAATATGATAAGCATTCATATAGAAAAGAAATTTTAGGAGAAGATATTTATAATTTTTTTTATAAAGATTAAAAATACCGTTTTGTATATTCTGTGGTTAAATTATTTTCTTTTATATCATTTTCAATGTTTTTTAAAGACTGAAAACATTCTTTTTCAAGTTGTTCTTTTTTATACAAATAGCTAGTTCTAGTTTTTTTATCCACACAACTATTAATTAAATAATATTCCTTTTCTATTGAATATCGCTTACTTAAAATTCTATTCTCATTTTGTAAATTGCTAATATGTCTTTCAAGCTTAGCTATATCTTCACTAGAGAAAAAATAACTATGCCCTAAAGCACCACCACCAACAAAAATTCCAATTCCTAAAATAGCCCCTATTATACTTCCGTTTTCGCTATTATTACTCATACATACTCCTTAAATTATCTAAAAAAATTAATCTTAGCAAGATAAATTTTAAAAACCATTATTATGTTTTAGCAATCTTATTCGCTCGTGGTAGTCTGGCATAAATCCTAAAAGCGTGGTATAAAAAGCCTTTGAGTGATTAGCGTGATAAAGGTGTGTTAATTCGTGCATAATTACTGCTTCTATTGCCAATATATCTTTTTTAATTAATTCGGTATTTAGATTTATATAAGATTTTTTCGTATTGCAAGAACCCCAACGGGTCTTCATTTTTCGCACTTTTAAAGCTTTTATATCTTTACCAACAATCACACAAAATCTTTTTAAAATTTCGCTAAAGATTTCTTTTGATTGAATTTTATAAAAATCATTAAGTAATTTTTCTTTATTTTCATCAGTTTCAAGACATTTTAAAATGATTTTATCATTGTGAATTTCTACATTTTTTGAAATTCTTAAATCAAATTCTAAAATATATTTTCGTCCTAAAAACAATACAAAATTACCACTCAAAAGCTTTGCTTTTTTAGTAGTTTTAAGCTCGTTTAATCTTTGTTCTATCCAATCTTTTTTAAGTCTTAAAATCTCATCAATTTTTGCTCTACTTATAAAATAAGGCGATACTACTTCAACAAGCCCAATCTCACGAACTTTTATAATGATATTTTTCACCCGCTTTTTAGTGATTTTTATTTCCATAAGTTATCTTAATATAATTTTATTATTTGAAAATATTAAATTCATTATTTAGTTAAACCTTTATTCTATTATATTTAAAATTAATTGTTATTTTTATAATAATTTTTATTTTAATTCTTTATAACCATAATAACTTTGTTTGATTATATAAGTAAAATTTAAATTATTATACTTTAAATAATACTTATATTTACATTTTCCTTAATTTTGCTATGAAAAAGCCTGAATGAGTATTTGTTGGCTTTATGCGATAAGTTTTAGCAAGTCTAATATCGCTATATTTTTCATCGTAATTACTTAGTCCTTGCAAATATTCGCAAGGCAAATCAATTTCTAAAAGTTCTATATTAAATTTAGAATTAAGTGCATTATAAATCACTGCTTCGTTTTCATAAAAATTATGCGTGCAAGTGCTATAAACTAGCTCCCCACCAACCTGTAAAGCTGTTAGGGCAGAGTTTAAAAGCTTTTTTTGAGTAGTGGCGATTTGCTTTATTTCTTTTTGACTTTTTGTGATAGAAAAATCGTGCATAAATGTGCTACAAGGAGCATCAAGCAATATTTTGCTAAATCTCTCGGGTGTCTTGCGACCTATCAAAACGCCATCGTGATTATAGGTTTTTGCCTTTACGCCGTAGTTTGCTAGGATTTTTTTAAGATTAAAAAATCTTTTGCTATTTAGCTCGTTTGAGCTTAGATTTTCACAATTGTCGCTAAAATTAGCTAGATTTATACTCTTTCCACCTGGAGCAGCACACATATCCAAAATAATATCGCTTGAGCTAACATTTAAAGCCTTAGCGCATAAATAACTTGAATAATCTTGTATATAAATACTGCCATTTATTGCCAAATCGTGAGTTGAAATTCTTATTTTAAATTCTTGATTAAAAATATAAAAATTATCATCTAACTTTGTAGGCGAATACTTACTAAATACACTTAAAAACTCTTCTTCACCACATTTAATAGAGTTTATAAATACTCCGAAATACTCCAAATCAATTGGCTTTTTAAAGCCATAAATCTCGTTAAAATGCTCGGCATGATTAAATATCATTAATATCCTTGCTCGTTTAATATTCTATAATTATCACAACCTTTTTGATAACCTAAATCACAAGCCTTTCCAGCGTATTCTTTAGCCTTTCTTTTATCTTGCTTAACGCCTTGTCCGTTATAATATAAAGCCCCTAAATTATTGCAACCCGTAGCATTTCCACCATCACAAGCTTTAGTATAAAGCTCTCTTGCTTTTATATAGTTTTGTTTTACACCGTATCCATTTTCGTATGAAACCCCTAAATTATAGCAACCCGTAGCATCTCCACCATCACAAGCTTTAGTATAAAGCTCCCTTGCTTTAAAATAATCTTGATTTTTAGCATATTCTACTCCTAAATCCACACAAGCTTCCAAATCGCCCTTATTACACTTATTCTCAAGCTCATTCGCACCTAAAACACTTGCACCTAAAAGTGCTAAACATAATAATTTTTTCATTTTATCTCCTTTAATGTCATTGCTTTTTGAATTCTTTATAATATGCACAGCCAATCTGCTCTCCATAATCACAAGCTTTTTTAAATAATTCAATAGATTTTTTAATATCTCTTTCAACACCATCACCATTTCCATACAAACCTGCTAAAGCTATACAGCTTTTGCCATCTTTATTATCACAAGCTTTAGTCCATAATTCTTTTGTTTTTTCAATATCTTTTACAACGCCAATTCCAGAATGATACATAAAACCTAAAAAACCACAAGCAGTAAAATCTTGTTTTTCGCAACTTTTAGTATAAAGCTCTTTTGCTTTACCTAAATCTTGCTTTATGCCATCTCCTTTAAAATATATAAAACCTAAATTCGTGCAAGCAAAAGTATGTCCACCATCACAAGCTTTAATATAAAACTCACTTGCTTTTTTTAAATCTTGTTTTACTCCATTTCCTTGTTCGTAAGATAATCCTATATTAAAACAAGAAGAAGCATCTTTACCTTTACAAGCCTTAATCCATAATTTATTTGCTTTTTTAAAATCCTGCTCTACATCTTCGCCACTTGCATATAAATATCCAAGAGCATCACAAGCTTTATAATCATTTTTATTGCAAGCTTTTTCTAATCCACTAATATCAACTGCACCTAAAACACTTGCACCTAAAAGTGCTAAACATAATAATTTTTTCACCTTACTTCCTTTAAATTTCTAATTTAATTTTTCAAATTCTCAATACTTTTACAAGCTCTTTCATCACCTAAATCACAAGCTTTTTTTAAATATTCTTTAGCTTTTTTATCCTTATATAAAAATGATAAAAAATAACACCCAACAGCATAATTATGATTACAAGATTTGGTATAGAATTTAATAGCTTTTTTCTTGTTTTGTTGCGTTCCAATCCCATAAGCATTCATAAAACCTACTGCATAACAAGCTTCATATAAGTTATTTTCACAAGCTTTAGTATAAAGATTTATGGCTTTCGTATAATTTTGCTTAGTTCCTATTCCGCTCTCATATAAAAACCCTAAATCATAACAAGCTTGCATATTTTTATTCTTACAAGCTTTAGACCATAAATTATAAACTTGTTTTAAATCATTTTCGTATTCAATTGGCTCTTTTGTAAAATCAATATTTTTAAAAATCTCAAATCCTAAGTCATAATCATTTGCTAACAAAACTTTAAATATAAGCAAACAAACGAGCTTTTTCAATTTAAATTCCTAAATAATCCTTAAGCAATAAAAATGCTGCAATGCTATCTTGTTTGCCATCTTTTTTTTTGCTACTAATAATTTTTGCTGCTTGTTTGCTTGTAAAACTCTCATCATAATAGACTATATTACTAAACTCAATTAGTTTTGAAAAATGCTCCACTCTTCTTCTCATCTCATCTTCAGCACTACCGCCCATTGGAATTCCTATTACAATTTTAGTGATTTTGTGCTTTTTGATTAGTTCTTTTACTTCCGTGGCTGCTTGATTGCGATTTATTCTAATTATTGCAGGTTGTGGCATAGGAATTTTCATTATGCTAATTGCAACGCCAATTCGTTTAAGTCCTAAATCAAGTGCAAGTATATTTTCCATTAAACACTCCTAACTAAAACTCCATCAATTATTATTTTTCCATCAAGTTCATAATCATATACTAATTCGCCGTATCGCTCTAAGGCTTCATCAAGATTTGCTCCGTTTTTACAAAATTCTAAAAACTCATCGTGGTTTTGAGTGTAGCATTTTTGAACGCTGAAGTATTCTTGCATTTGTGCTACGAAAATATCAATATCATAAATTATTTTTGCCTTATAGTTTGCGATTAGCTCGTTTGTGCCATCACTTTCTCCTATTCTTTGGGCTAATACATAAATATCTTTTCCATATTCTAGGGCGTGTTTTGCTGAGTTTAATGAGCCGCTTTTAAGGTCTGCTTGGGTGATGATTAAAATATCTCCAAGAGCTACTACAAGGCGATTTCTAGCTAAAAAATCGTGTTTTAATGGGATATGATTTGGCTCGTTTTCGCTTAGTGCTAGGGCGTTTTCATATATTTGTTTGATGATTAATTCGTTGCTTTTTGGATAGATTTTATTAAGCCCATTTGCAAAAACTCCTATATGATAAGGCAGGCTTGCTTTTGCACTTTCAATATCTACTCCAATTGCTCCACCACTTACTACGCAAATACCTATTTGGCTTAGTTTTTGTGCTAGTTTAAAGGTTAGATTTTTTGTATAAACACTCATTTTTCTAGAGCCTACTATACTTATTTTAGGCATTTTTAAAAGTTCTAAATTGCCTTTATAATAAATCTTATCAGGTGGGTTTTTAAGAGTAGTAAACTCATTTATAATCGTTGTATATATCATCTATATAAACTAGCTCAACTTTAGAAAAGTCATATTCGCTAATTGCTTTTAGGCTATTTTTGTGTGGGTGTGCTATGGCTATTGCTCTTTTGTGTTTTAGGGTAAATTCCACTGCTTCATCTAGCTTTTTGCGAATATCATTTAAATCTTGTGAATTATCTAAAAATACATTTCTGTGGATATAAAATTGATTAAATTCTTTTGCAATTGTAGGTGCTTTTGTGTTGGCGCTAGTCCTTGAATCAACGAAAATCAAATCATATTTTTTCAATGCTTTAAATAAATTTCTCATAGCGTTTTCATCTTCGCTAAATAATGAGCCTGTATGATTGTTTAGATATTTTAGATTTGGAAAAGCGATTTTGATATTTTTAATCCTATTTTCAATCACTTGATAACTATCACTTGGAGTAAGGGTTAGCGGCTCTTCTTTATTAAACTTTAAAGCCCTTAAAGGAAGGTGTATCATAAAAGATTTAAATTCTTTTGAATATTTATTAGTATCTGGGTGATTGTTTGTGTTAGGAAAAAAGCTCGGAGTGATTTTTTTACCATTTTTAATAATTTTTTTGATTTCTTCGCTTTGTTCTTTTGTCGCAACATCATCAATAATAATTGCTAATTTTGCCTTAATATTAGTAGCACTTGCTAAAGAACCAAAGGCTGAAGTTTCTTTAGTATCAAAACAAGTTACGCTAGTTACCTTACAACTATCATTATTTTTTTCTAAATCCATATTAGCAAATATATCACTAAAATTTTGATTTAAATTCTTTTCTTTATCAATGCTTTTTTCATTTTTATAATTATTTATAGCATTTACTATTGTTTGCGGTTTTGGTTTTTGAATTTCTTTTTGAGTTTTTATCTCTTTAGTTTCGCTAATTTGCTCTTTACTTTCGTATATATTTAAATATACTAAAAGCCCTATGCCAAATAATAATAAAAATAAAAAAATTATTTTAAGAGTTTTAGCAAAGCTAGAATTAGCTTTGCTTTTTTGCTTTTTTTTAGCCATTAATTTTTGTCTTGTTGAACTAATTTGCTTTTTTCAATCCAAGGCATCATTTTGCGTAATTTAACGCCAGTTTGTTCTAAAAGGCTGTTTTTAGTAATATTGCGTCTTGCATTCATTTTTGGATAATTTGCACGGCTTTCTAAGATGAAATCTTTTGCAAATGTGCCATCTTGAATATCTTTTAATACTTTTTTCATAGCTTTTTTGCTGTCTTCGTTTATAACTTTTTCGCCTGTAATATAATCGCCGTATTCAGCTGTATTTGAAATAGAATATCTCATATCAGCAATTCCGCCTTGATACATTAAATCAACGATTAATTTCATTTCGTGTAAGCACTCAAAATATGCCATTTCAGGCTCATATCCAGCTTCTACAAGTGTATTAAATCCTGCTTCAATAAGTGCAGTTAAACCTCCACAAAGCACTGCTTGTTCGCCGAAAAGGTCTGTTTCTGTTTCGTCTTTAAATGTAGTTTCAATTATAGCTGTGCGTCCGCCACCAATTGCACTTGCATAGCTTAGTGCTAGAGCTTTTGCATTACCGCTTTCATCTTGAGCAACTGCTATTAAATCAGGAACACCACCACCAATTACAAATTCATTTCTTACCGTATGACCTGGTGCTTTAGGTGCTATCATTATAATATCTACTCCTTTTGGAGCTACAATTTGTCCGTAATGAACATTAAATCCGTGAGCAAATGCTATAGCTTTTCCTTCGCTTAAGTTTGGTTTAATTTCGCTATTAAAAATTTGAGCTTGAAACTCATCAGGAGTTAAAATCATAATAACATCAGCTTTTTTAGTCGCATCAGCTACGCTTAAAACTTCAAAACCTTTAGCACGAGCTTTATTAGCCGAGCTTCCATCTCTAAGACCAATTATAACTTTTACACCACTATCTCTTAAGTTTTCAGCGTGAGCGTGTCCTTGTGAGCCAAAACCAATAATCGCAACTATTTTGCTTTTAATTAAACCTAAATCGCAATCACGATCATAATAAACATTTACTGCCATATTTTTCCTTTTTCTTTTGATTTAATTAAGCAAATTATAACTATTTTAGTTACAATCTAATAAAAAATTTAAATTTTTAATTAAAATAGCTTAAATTATGATAATGTAGGTAAAAATGCTTGATTTTTTAGATGAGGTTAGACAAGGTTTTAATAAGCTTAATGCTAATTCAAAACAAAAAGAAATAATTAAAGTCTTATTAACAGAAAAAATAGTAAGCGAATACAATAATAAAATCTATTTTAATAATGGATTTTATTATGGCAAAATGGATATAAATTCTAAAGGCGATGGATTTTTACAAGCGTCGTTTTTAGAGCGAGATTTACTCATAAAATCAAAAGACTTACATTCAGCAAGATACGGCGATATTGTAATTGCAAAAAAGATTAAAAAGCAAAAAGGTCGCCCGAGTGCTGCTGTAATACTTGTTTTAAAAAGAGAAGAAGAATTTTCTTTAGTTATTACTCAAATGCTAAAAAATGTAGTATTTGGAAAATGCTTTAAAACAGGACTTTTAAGACAACTTAGCGTATCTCAAAAATCATTAAAAGCCTTACCTGTTGGCACTATTTTAAAGGTTGATAATGCAAGTTCAAATGTAGTAGAAGTGCTAGGGCATATTAGTGATGAAAAAGTAGATGAAAAAATCTCTATGGCTTTATTTAATAAAACTGAAGAATTTGATAAAGCGTGTTTAGATGAAGCAAATGCTTATAGTGGCAGTGTTGATGCTAGTTTTTATCCTGATAGACTTGATTTAAGGCATTTGCCATTTTGCACGATAGACCCAATTCACGCAAAAGATTTTGATGATGCTATTTATTTTGATGAAAAAAATCAGATTTTATATGTAGCAATTGCTGATGTAAGCGAATATGTAAGGGCTTTTAGTGCTTTAGATAACGAAGCTTTAAAGCGTGGATTTAGTATATATTTTCCACATAAAAGCATTCCTATGTTGCCAAGAGTTTTAAGTGAAGGAATTTGTTCTTTAAACCCATATGAAGACAGGCTTTGCTTTGGTTTTAAAATATATTTTGAAGGTGCAAAAGTAATAAAAGAAGAAATCTATGAAGGCATAATTAATTCAAAAAGAAGATTTAATTACGATGAAGTAGATGAGTATTTAGACAAAAAAACTGATTTAAAAGAATGCAATTATTTATATTCTTTAAACGAGCTTACAAAAAAAATAAGAAATGCTAGATTAAATAAAGGTTTTAATTTTTTAACAGAAGAGCTAAGAATGGAGATTGATAGCGACTGGCAAATTACTAAGACCTATTACGAGCAATCAACAAGGTCTCATCAATTGATTGAGGATTGTATGCTACTTGCTAATAAAGCAGCGGCTAAAATGTGCCCTGATTTAGCTATTTTTAGAAATCATCAAAGCCCAAATTACAATAAAATCACTGCTATGTATGAAGAATTGCAATTATTAGGACTTGATTTTAGTGGTGGAGAAAATATCTATGAAAATATCAAAAATATTCAGAGCTTAGCAGATGAATTAAATATCCGTGCTGAAGTAGATAAAATCATCATTCGTTCATTTAAAAAAGCTGAATATGGACACGAAAATAAAGGGCATTTTGCATTAGGATTTGAAAGGTATTCGCATTTTACAAGTCCTATTAGAAGATATTCGGATTTGATTTTGCATAGATTATTAAAAGCTCTTATGAAAAATCAAGATAAGCTATTTACATACCTTAGCACGAACCTTGAGAATAAATGTTTTGAAGTTAGTAATCTTGAAAGAGAAGCTGATAAGGTGGCAATGGATTTTTGTGATAGGGTTTATGCAAGATATTTTCATAAAAATATTGGCAAAAGATTTTATGTAAAAATCACTAAAAACGAAGATATTACAATAGGTGTTTTAGATGATGAGTTTAAAGGTGCAAGGATATTTATTGCAAATCCTAATGTAACTTTATTTTCTAGAGTTTTAGTTGAGATTTATGAAGTAGATTTAATAAGCGCTAAGGTTTTTGCTAGGATAGTTAAGGATGTATGAAGCAGAATTTAACAAAATAAAAAACAATATTCCTAATGCCTTTATGCTTTATGGGGCGTGTAGATTAAGTATATTTATAAACTTAGAAATCATAAAAAGTCTGAAAAAATACGATGAAAGGCTGATTTTAAGAGATAGCGATTATAAATTAAATAAAGCTGTTGATTTTTTAAGTGAGAGTTCGTTATTTGCTAGTTCTAAGCAATTGATTTTGGAATTTGAAAAAGGAATTTCAAGTAAGGATTTAAAAGAAATTCTAAAGCATATTAATAGTGAAAATCAATTAATATTAGCTATTTATGACGGAAAAGCTTTAAAAGATTTAGAATTAAGTATTAATAATAATTTTGTTAGATTTTTTGAGAAAAAGACTAGCTTTGAGCAAATTGCTTTATTAAAAGAAATTACTAATTTTTATAAAATAAATGCTAGTGAAGAAGCCTTGCAATATCTTCAAAAAAATTATGAATTTGATATATTTAAAGCAGGTTGTGAGCTTTTAAAATATAAAAATCAAACACTAGATTTAAGCACTATTAAAGAGCATTTAGAAAGCGATAATGCTTTAGGGTTTGATGATTTTTTGAGTAATTTTTTAAAGACAAAAGAGCCAAATGAATATATTTATAAAATATTAGAAAATGAAGATGGAATAGCATTTATTAATAAATTTTATTTTTTAATTTTGAAATTATTTTCAATCAGTGCAAATTTGAAAGAAAAAGGAAAAATTGATTATAAGGTTACATTTGGTTACACACCACCTAAGCAAATTTGTTTTGAACTTGAAAATCAGGCTAGAGTTTTAGATAAATATTATGAGGAAATTTTAAAAATTTTAATAGATGCTGAGTATGACATAAAAATTAACGGTGCAAATTATAAAGAAATTTTATATTCAAGTTTAATTAAAATTTATTTTTTAATAAACTCATAAAATATTAAGTTTAATTTGTTAGAATGCTAAACTGCTTTATGCAAAATTCCTTGCTTAGTAAATCTAGGCTTAATATCCAAAAGGAGAATCATGAGACATTATGAGGTTTTATTCATCGCAAAGCCAACGCTAACTGATGAAGAATTAAAGGCAAGAGTTGAGTTTATAAAAGAAACTCTAGTAAAAAATGGTGCTGAAATTGCAAGTGTTGTTGAAATGGGCACTAGAAAATTAGCTTATCAAATTGATAAATATGAGCGTGGTGTATATTATGTAATATATTTTAAAGCTCCAGGTTTATTGATTAAAGAACTTGAGCGTGTTTTAAAGATTACTGAAGATGTAATTAGATTTTTAATCGTTAAATACGAAAACAGACGCGAAATCGCTGCATGGGAAAGTCTTTCTCAAGGTAAAAAATTAGGTAAAAGAGATAATAAAAAAGAAACTAAGGTTGAAACTCCAGCAGAATAAAGGATTAAAATATGAATAAAGTTATTCTAATAGGTCGTTTGACTAGGGATATTGAAATAAAGTCAATAGGCTCAACTGGCTCAGCTGTTGTTAATAACGCTATGGCTGTAAATAGATATAGAACATCTAATAGTGGGGAAAAATTAGAAGAAACTTTATTTATTGATGTTGTGTTTTTTAATAGGTTAGCTGAAATTGTTAATCAATATCTTAGAAAAGGTTCAAAACTTATGGTTGAAGGATTTTTACAGCAACAAACTTGGGTTGATACTGTAACTAATCAAAATCGTTCAAAAATTCAATTAGTGGTTGAAAATATGGAGATGTTAGATCCAAAACCTAGTGATGACAATATGTCTAGGAATAATTATCAACAAAATAATAATTATAATAAAACACAATATAGCAATCAAAATCAACAAAGTTCTTACCAAAATATTGGTAAGCAAAATTTTAATGAAAATAAAAATAATTATATTCAAGACTTTGATGAGATATCTCAAGAAGTCCCATTTTAAAGGATAAACTATGGCAGAAAAAAGAAAGTATTCAAGAAAATATTGCAAATTTACAGAGGCAAAAATTGATTTTATTGATTATAAAGATACAGCATTATTAAAACACGCATTATCAGAGCGTTTTAAAATAATGCCAAGAAGATTAACAGGAACAAGCAAAAAACACCAAGAAATGGTTGAGCTAGCTATTAAAAGAGCAAGAGCAGTTGCTTTAATTCCTTATGTATGCGACCGCAAAAACGTAGTTACAAATCCGTTTGAAGGTCTATAATTCTTAGGCTAGATTTTCTAGCCTAATTCTTTTATCATATACAAAAATCAAAATAAATATAGCCAAAGTAATAAACAACTCACTTAAAGCATTTATCACACCTTCACTGCTTGCAAAATAACTATGTGCAAATTCTATAAAATAATGAAGTATCAAAGGCATTGATAATAAAAATAAATAAATACTTCTAAGCCTTATATAAATTGAAATTATAAGTAAAATCAAAAAAGAAACTAAAATATAAAAAATATCTATGAGCTCATAAAGAAGTAACGAGCAAGTAAGGTATAAAATAATGCTAAAAAAATAATATAAATTATCTTTAGCAATTATAAATAATAATATAGATATAAAAACAAATGCCATTAAACAAATAAAGAAAAGCTCATTAGATTGGCTAATAAAACTTAAGGCACAAAATATGCAAAATATAAATATAAACGCATAAAACAAAGCCTTGAAAAAATCTTCTAATTCACAAGCAAGATTGATTTTATTTTTATCAATTAATAAGCTAAATAAAACCACTATAAAAGATGGGATAAATATTACTAAAGAAATAATTTGAAGTCCTGCAAAAGGAATTAATAAAAATATATCATCATATACTGCTTTTTCATCTATAAATACACGAAACATTTTAGTAATATTATCAGGTTTTATAAGCAAGTATAAAGCAAAAAATAAATAATAATAAATATTTAATTTTTCAATAGAAAAAGAAAAAGCTATGAAAGATTTTTCATTTGATTTAATCTCACTTATTAGCCAGTTTAAAAATATTTTCATTTTAAATTCCTTAATACTAAATTTATTTCAATTATATAATTGAAAATAAATATTATAACTTGTCGTTATTTTTATGTTTTTTAATTTTATGATATATAAATTTTTAAATGTGAGATAGTATAAAATTTATAAATATAAAAAATGACAAAATAAGTTAATTTGTTTTTAAAGAATAACAAATTATATCTATTAATAAAGATAATATTAATATTTGATAAAGTATTTATAAAATGAAATAAATTTATAAAAAATATTACAGTAACATTTAATTTTAAAATAATATAAAATTTTATCCTTAATATAAATAAATTAATAAAAATATATAAATGCTAATTTTTAATAAGAAAATAAAAAAGTCTTACAATAATTAAGGTTTTATCAAATCTTTATATTTATTGATAAGCTAATTATAATATTTAGTATTTATTTTTAAAGCTTAAATTTGGTATTTTGTTAATTCAATACTTTCAATATTGTGGCATAGGTCGTCTTATACCAGCGTCCTTAATATCATAATGCTTAATTAAATCGTCCATTCTAGCTTCTAAAAATTCCCTTTTATAAGTCCCTAACCTTTGGTTTTGATTTATTATAAATTCTTTTACCCATTCTTCTTTCATAATACCTAGATTATAATACATCTCGTAAGAGCTTTGAAAAATAGCACTAAATAATTGTTTTCCTAGTTCTTTATCATTTTCTATATTTTCAACAATATATTCAGGGGTCATAGTAGTATTTCCCCAATAACAAGTTTTTAAAATATTTTCAGCTATTTTTAATTTTTCTTCTTTACTACACATTTAATCTCTTATTATGTTTGATTAAAATTAAATTAATTTGAAAGTTTTAATTTTTCATTGTTATTAATTTAATGCTTTTAATTCTCCTTTTAATTTATTTAAATAATTTTGATAAACATCATTAGAGCAACTACCTCTTCTATAATAATTACCTAAACTAAGATAATAGTTATCAATAAATAACCTAGTAAAAGAATCATAAATTCTATTAAGATTAGGGCTAAGTTCTAAACTCAAATTATTTAAATTTGTTATTGCATAACTACAAGGTTTATAATAACCATAAATATCATAATTTATTAGTTTATCTTTGCTAAGTCTAGTTGGTAATTCTGAAGCTTCTTCTTCAAAAATTTTTTCATATTTTTTATAATTTTCATATAATTGCACTTCTTTATCAACTATTAAATTTACACTTTTAAAAAACTTACCATCTATCGTATAGTTTTGCTTTTTAATTGTGCTTAATAATAAGGTATTTGGTTTTTTAAGTTCTGTTACTTCGTGCTTTGGACTTTGCTGTAAATTAAAATGACTTATGAATAATATTCCGTGAAAAGCAATCATTAAAAATGAGAAAAAATAAAAGATAACTTTAATAAATTTTTGATTTTGTTTCATTATTAACTTATAAAACCACCAAATTAATAGTGAAAATATAATTGGTAGCAATAGTTGTAAAACTACAAACCACCCACCGGCATCTCTATCAATAAGCCCAATTCTTATAACCAAATATAAAAATAAAATATATAAAGCTATTATAAATCTAGGATAGAGCTTTAATCCTATAAAAAATGTAAGGGCAAAAAGCGTAGGATAGGTAATAAAAAATGGCACATAATCTATAGGAATTAAAATACTAATAATTCCACTAGCTAAATCATGTAAATTATCTAAAAAATATGTTAGATATATTAAAAACTCATTCATAATTTGTATTTAATAAGACTTATTGTATTAATAACTTAATACATTTATTCTTCAATACCAACTAAAATATTACTAGCTTTTATTAATACATTTACGCTATCACTGATTTGTAAATTCATATTTTTGACACTTTCATTAGTAATGCTTGCAGTTATTTTTATGCCATTACAATCTATATCAATTATACTATAAACAGCACCATTAGTTATATTAATAATTTTACCATGTAGTTCATTAGCACTACTTAAACGAATTGCACATTCATTTTTACTAATTATTACTGAATTAGCTTTAAAAACCATAATTGCATTATCACCAGATTTTAGGTCTAAGTCTTTTACGCTATCAGTAGTTATTAAGGCTTTAATTTTTTTACTATTTTCTAATTTTGCATAAACTAGTGAAGTAATTAAATCGGATTTTATATCTACGATATTGACTTTTAAAATATTTCTAGCACTTAACATATAGCAACCTTTTAATATAAAATTAGAACATTAAACTATAAAAAGTTTAATGTTTGTGAAATTTAATTAATTCTTTTTTGACAATAGGTGCTAGTAAAAATAATGCTAAAGTGTTCGGTAAAACCATTAATGTATTACACAAATCAGATATGCTCCATACCAAATCTACTTTTAATAAAGCCCCAAAAGCTATACAAAATACAAATATAAATTTAAAGTAAGGTAATGCTTTTTGAGAAAATAAGTATATTACATTAATTTGAGCAAAATAATACCAACCTATTATAGTAGTAAATGCAAAAAAAGCAAGACATAAAGCTAATAATTGAACCCCGATATCTCCAAATGCTATACGAAATGCTGCTGTTGTAAGCTCTATTCCGTTAAGGCTTAGGTCAGCACCACTTAATAAAATAATAAGAGCAGTTGCGGTGCATATAAAAGCTGTATCAATAAAAACAGCTAACATTGCTACAAATCCTTGTGTAACCCCGTGTTTTGTAGTAGCACTTGCGTGAGCGTGAGGGGTACTACCCATACCAGCCTCGTTAGCAAAAAGACCACGAGCTACACCATAGCGAATGGCTTCTTTAATACCAATTCCAACAGCACCACCACCTACTGCTTCAAGTCCAAATGCTTGATTTATAATACTAGAAAATACTGAACCTATATTTGAGTGAAATTTAATCAATATGTAAATAGCGACTAAAACATAAAAAATAGCCATAAAAGGCACTACAATTTCAGCAAATTTAGCTATTCTTTTTACTCCACCAATAACAACAAAACCAGCAATTATAGCTACAATTATACCGGTCATATATGTAGGGATATTGAATGCTTGATTCATAGCACCTGAAATTGAATTACTTTGTGTCATTTGTCCAGCACAACCTAATGCTACAATAATAGCTATAGCAAAAAAACCAGCTAATAAATTACAAGTATGTTTTCCTAATTTTTTCTTTAAACCGAGTTTGATATAAAAAGCCGGACCACCTATATAATGACCATTTTGCCATACTTTGTAGCGTTGAGCTAAAATTCCTTCAGCTAAAATAGTTGCCATTCCTAAAAATGCACTAGCCCACATCCAAAATATAGCACCTGCACCACCTAGACAAATTGCAGTAGCTACACCTATTATATTACCGGTTCCAACTTGAGCTGATATTGATATCATCATAGCTTGAAGTGCTGTTACTCCGGCTCTTTTATTTTTATTCTTTGCGAATAAATCACCAAAACTTGCTTTTATACTTTGCTTAAAATATCTAAATTGAGGTAAGCCTAAATAAATAGTAAAAATTATACCTATTCCAACTAGAACAAAAACTAAAACATATGCAACTAAAATACCATTAATTTGTTCTATAAAATCATGAAATGTCATTGTGGCAACCTTGTTGAAAAATTTAAAGTTATCTATACTATCATAAAAAGGTGATTATGATAAATTTTTATGCATTATTTTATAAAATATTGTTTTAAATTTTCATCAAAATTTAAAAATAGAACGCAATCTACATTATATTCTGCTGCTAAATAAAGATTATTTGTATTTTCAATAAAGCACAAGATTTTACTATCAAATAAATATTTTTGTGCTAGTTCGGTAGAATTTGTTAGTATATTTTTATTAGGAATTATATATTCAACCAATGCTGCATTGCATAATAAAACTTCATTTAAATTCTCACAAAAAATAGCTTTTTTTATATTTGTTTTTATTAAATTTTCTTTTGAAAATTTAAGACAATTAATTTTATCAGGTTCATTTGTAAAAGTAAATTTATATGAATTAAAAAGGTTGTTTATATAATCTAGTCCAAATATTTGCATTTTTATCCTTATTTAGTAATTTTAATTTGCATATTATTTAATGAAAAATTACATATATTATCATTTATCTCATAATTTATATTATTTATTTTTTGAGTAAAACCATTTTGAGTTTTTGAGTAATTTTTCTTAGAAAATATATTTTTACATAAAATTATATCTTTTAACAAATCATCATAATACCATTTGCCAAAGAATTTTTCATTAAAGCTTTTTTTGGTATAGCATTCGTTGTTAAAACATATTTTTTCATTGATTTTAAAAGTATTTATGTATTTTCCAAGTGTATATAAATCAAGACTTAAATCACCTTTATTATCTTTTAAAAAACCTTGTCCTTTAAACTTAATAATATCGCTTTTAATAGTTAGATTTATAGTTGTAGTTGGAATTTGCTTAGCACAAGAGCTAAAGAATAGGGCTAAAATTAGCCCTAAGTAAATCTTATTTACCATTTAAAAAATCTCTTAAATTATTCACCATCATTGCCACTAGCCTTGTAACACACTCACAAGCAGTCCAAGCTATGTGCGGGGTGATTATTAGATTTTGCTTTTTACTTATGTTCAATAAAGGATTATCAGCACTCATTGGCTCAACTTCTACAACATCAAGCCCAACGCGGATATTTTTACTATCAATTGCTTTTGCGAGTGCTACTTCATCAATTATCCCGCCACGCCCAAGATTTAGCAAATACGCATTATCTTTCATCATTGCTAGTTCTTTTTCGCTGATTAATTTATATGATTTGTCGTTAAGTGGAGCGTGAATGCTTATAATATCGCTATTTTTTAGCAATTCTTCTAAGCTAACTTTTTTAAAATCAGCATTGTTATTATTGCCACTAAGACTTGTATAAACCACATTAGCACCAAACATTTGTGCTATTTTTGCAACTTCTTTTCCAATAGCTCCAAGTCCTATAATTCCCCAAGTTTTGCCTTCTATTGTGTAAATTCTTCTTGAATAATCACAAAATAATTCGCTCTTAGCCCAATTGCCTTTTTTTGTGTAGTCATTATAATAAAGAGTTTCGTTCATTAATGATAAAAGTAGAGCATAAGTATGTTGAGCCACACTTTTTGTGCTATAACCTGCTACATTTTTAACTACGATATTAAATTCTTTTGCCGCAACCAAATCAACCGTATTCATACCCGTTGCACTAATTAAAATTAGTTTTAAATCAGGGCAAGCTTGCATAACTTCACGGCTCATTTTGATTTTATTAATCACTGCTACTTCGCATTTTTCTAATCTTTTTACTACTTCATTAGGCGATGATTTTTCATACAATACAACTTCGCCAAATTCTTTAAATGCGTCAATGTTTTCTCCACCTAAGGTGTTTGCGTCTAAAAATACAATTTTCATCTTAACTCCTTAATAATGCTTGTTTTAAATTTTCTTCATTTAATATAAAACCAGATTTTATTAGATACTTAGAATCTTGAGTTTTTAGGATAAATTCAATCGATTCTTTAATTTTTAACATAAAATCATCAATTTTTATGAAGTCAGTGATTTTTGTTGGTAAATTTATTTTTTTATAAAATTCACATAAAAGTTCGTATTCTTTGATATTATTTTCTAATAATAATTGAATTAAAATTCCAAATGCTACTAACTCTCCATGTAAAAAATTTTTTTCTATACTACTAAAAATACCTAGTCCATAACATACAGAATGTGCTATTGCACCGTTATAATCCATTTTTATAAGTCTTGAAACTATGCCTGTGTTTAAAATTATTGACATTACAACTTGTTTGAATTCTAAATTTATTTCTTTAGAATTTATTGCATTTTCAGCAAAAATTAAATTTAAATCTTTGCATAAATTACTACAAATTTTTCCTAAAGTATTTGTATAATCTATAATTTCATTATTTTTTAATGCCATTTTATATTTTAAATCAAATTCATAAAATTTAGCCATAGTATCGCCAATACCAGCTATTAAAAATCTTTTAGGAGCGTTTTTGATGATTTCTAAATCTATTATGCATTTTATATTCAAATCATCATATATTGCAAAATCTAAAAATTTAGAATCGTCATCGTAAATAACTGAAAGTCCTGAAGTAGCAGCACAAGTTGCAGCTATTGTTGGAATTGTTAAAATATTTAATTTTAATTTATTTGCTACAAATTTCGCCGTATCAAGTGCTTTTCCACCACCGATTCCTAATACTATATCAAATTCTGTTGTTTTTTTTATTTCATCATGAAAAATTTCATCAAAAACACTAAAAGAGCATTCTTTTACAAAATTTATAGAATAATTTTTATTTTCTAAATTTAATCTATTTTTAGCTTTTTCATATGCTGTTTTTCCTGCGATGATTAAAATATTCTTATAATTTTTCAACTCTTTTTGTAAAATTTCACTTATGTTAATATCTACGATAGTATTTGTAAATAGTAAATTTTCTTTCATTTTTACCCTTTTATGATGTGTCCTACGAATTGTGCGTAATTATCTATAATAGTTCCACCTTTTCTAAATCCAAGTCCGCACGCTTCGTAGGCAAAAAATACCCCAGCTTGATAGAACTCGCCATTATATTCGTTAAGTTCTGCAAATTCTTGATAAATAAATCCGTTATTTTCATAATCTCCATTATTTTTTGTAATTATTTCGCCATTTTTGTCCAAAATCGTAACATTTGCACCTTCACGACCAAAAAACGGCTTTTTAACTTGTTTAGCATTTTCAAGTGGTAAAAAGCTAGTTTTTAATAAATATTTATGATTTGGATAAAGCTGCCATAAAATCTCTAAAATAGCCTTGCTTTGAAATAATAATGTATAAGCAGGATTTAGGATAATTGCTTTTTGATTTTTGATTATTTTTGTTAGTAAATGTGCTAATTCGCTTTCTTCAATAGCTATTATTTCCCAAGGAATTAGCATAAAGCAAAACTCATAATTCTCATCAGCTAAAAACACTCCATCTTCGCTAAATTCAACATCTTCAACATAAGCAAACTCGCATTCATATCCAGCGTCTTTTGCCATTTGCATAAGTAATCTTGTAGTTAGCTCTTCTTCAGTATTTTTTACACTTGTAAAAAGTATTTTCCAGCCTTCATATACTTCATCAAAATTACTTACATCTTCATCTAAAGTTGATAAGCGTTTAAAATTATCAACGATTGCTTCGTAAGTGTGATTAAATTGATTGCTTTCATCTAAATTATTTAGTCTTAATTGCTCAAATTGTAAAATCGCCGTTTCAAAAAGTGCCGTTGGAGTATTTGCATTAAACTCAAGCAATTTAATAGGTAAATTATCAAGCCCACCAGCTAAATCAAAACGCCCATATAAATGCCAATGAACTTCATTTTCCCAAGATAATTTCACAACTTCGTGTAAATTAAAAGGAATACCAAGTTTATCTAAAAGATTATTATCAATTACATAAGAACCTGCGTTTATAAACATATCATATAGCTCATTGCAAGCGTTATAATAATTATTTGCTTCATCTTCGCTAATTATTATTAATTTATCATCTACATATGATTTTTTATCTTCATTTGTATGCCAAGTAAAACCCATATTTTCTAGCTTTTCAGTGCTTAGTTTTTGAATATTTAAAAATTTCATTTTTATCCTTAAATTTAAATTATTAAGATTTTAACAAAATATGATAATTATTTTAATACCCATAAAAAGTATTAAAATTAAACTATAAAATATTTTTGTGCCAAGCTTTTATCAACACTTTTTGCGTTTATAATTTTATTGTTAAATTTACATTCTCCATCATTTGGATTTTTTGTATACGCTAGTGCTAAAGAACAAGCAAGTTTTATATCATCATCACTTGCGTTATTGTCTAATAAAGATATTGCACCTATTTTATTTGTGATAATTTCACTCATTTTAATATTTTTATCATCTAACATTTCAAGTATTGCATTGCCTTCAGTTTCATTGCGAGATATTATCATTTTTGCACCATTTGGTAATCTTAAGTGTCTTCCTAGCCTTAATAATTTTGCATTTGAGCTATCTAATTTATTAAATTTTATATAATCAATTATTTTATTTTTAAATGCTTCAAGAGTTAGTAAACACCCGCCAGCTGGACTTTCATAATCACTATATCCATAAATTTTTGCAAGTTCCATTTGTCTAGTGCGACCACGACCACTAAAATCAAGTAATTTTTCTCTATCAACCCAACCATTAATTTCTGGTAGGGTAGGTGGTAGTAATTTTGCACTAAGTGGTCTTAAAATTTTATTTTCTTTATCTTCACTAAGTTTTTCAACGCTTTTTAATGCTTGTGCTCTTTGACTCATCGGACGCTGTCCTAAAACTTCACCGCTAATTACAAAAGAAGCATTTAAGTCATCAAGCATACTTAATGCAACCTTAAACATATATCCATGACAATCTATGCAAGGATTAATTGCTTTTCCATAGCCGTATTTTGGGTTTAATAACACATCTTGCAAATATTTATCACAAATATCAACTACTCTAAAACTAGCTCCAGCCATATTTGCACGACGCTTTAAAAGCTCAGTGTTTAATGGACCAAATCCAGTGCTAATAAAAATTGCTTCTACTTCTATTCCTTGTTTTACTATGGTACTAATTGATAACATACTATCAAGACCACCACTAAAAAGTGCTAATGCCTTCATCTATACTCCGAGATTTTTTATTTTATTTTTTAAATTTTCCTTTGTTGTTTCATCTAATTTAGTATTGCGATAATAAAGCAAATCAATTAATACAAGATATGCTTTTGTTATTCCTTCTTCGCTATATATTAATTTTGGATTTTTTACTAATTCAATAGCATAATTTTTAAACAATACTGAATTTAGAATATTACAACTTGCATAATATTTAGCCAAATTTGTAAAAAAACCTATTATATTTGTTATTTTTTGATTTATGTGGGTTTCGTTCATAAATTTAATAATTTTAGGATTAGAATAATCTCTTTCTAAAATTAAATTTAATAATTCACTATCAAAATATTCTTTTTTTAATAAAATTTTAAAATCATCTTTTGAACTTGCTAAAAAATATAATATCCCTTCAAGGAATTTATTTTGTTCTTTTTTATCATTGTTATAAGTTTTAGTTTCTTGTATTTTTATACCATTTAGCAAATTATAATCTATACCTAGATTATCACAGAAAATTTTAATATGTGTAGATGCTAAAAATGTATCAAGTTTATTTGTGTAATTTAAGATGTTTGCATAAGCTTTTTTTATTAAATAAGGTTCGATTTTAGATATGCTAAGTTTATCTATATATTCTAAATTTAATTGATTTTTAAAAATATACTCAATACAAAATGATATTATATTTTTAGAATTATTCATTTCATCTTTTAATTTTGATATTTCATTATTTTCTATAAATTCGCCTGGGTCTTTATAGCTTTTTAGTGTTATTACTTCACCATTATAACCATTTTCACTAAGTAAACTAGCAGCTTTAAAAGCAGCATTTTGACCAGCATTATCTTTATCAAAACAAAGCATTACAAAGCAATCTTTTTTAATTAATTTTAAATGATTTGCTGTTAGAGCTGTTCCTAACACAGCTACAGCGTATGTAAAACCAGCTTTATGAAAACTAATTGTATCCATATAACCTTCACAAATAATCATTTTTTTATTTTTATTAATTTCATTTTTTGCTAGATGATAACCATAAAATAAACTACTTTTATCAAATAATCTTGATGCCGGAGAATTTACATATTTAGCAGGGTTATTAGGGTTTAATGTCCTACCACCAAAACCAACTAAAAATCCTGTATTATCGTATATAGGGAATGTTATTCTATCTATAAATGATGGATAAAGACCATTTTCATTTTTTTTAAGAACTCCTTGCATTAATGCGTTATCATTTGAAATTTCATTCTTTTGTAGTATTTTTATTGTATCGTTTGCACTAGGAGCATAGCCTATGTTGAATTTAATTCTTAAATCTCTTGTTATTTTTCTTTTTTCTAAATATTGTAATAAATCGTGCCTATAATTTAATTCGTTTATATAATATTCATTTAACACAGTTAATGCTTCATTATGTCTTATAAGTTTTCTTTTACTATCATCTAGTGTAAAATTATACATACTAGCTAATTCATTTAATGCTTGTATAAAATCAATATTTTTGTATTTTTGTATAAAACTTATAGCATCTCCATGTGCTCCACAACCAAAACAATGAAAATATCCTTCATCTTCTCTTATTACCATACTAGGATTTTTATCAGAATGAAAAGGACAAACACACATATAATTACTGCCCTGTTTATGAATTTGGACAAATTTTGACACTAAATCAATAATACTAACAGTCTCTTTTAGTTTTTGAATATTTTCGTTTGTAATCATAAAAGTATTATATGTATAATTTACTAATTTTCATTAAAAAAGGATATAGGTGGATTTAATTTTAAGTTATTATAAAAATCCTATTTTTGGAATATTAGTTTTAATTTCTTTAGTTTTAATAATTGCATTAGCTGAATTAATTTTTTCAAATTTAAAAGAAAATAAAACTAATAAGAACATTAAAAAATATTTAGAAAATTTAAAAAACAAAGAAGATGGATTTTTAAAAAAATTAAATTTAGAAGAAAATATAAACTTAGCAAATACATTTTTTAAAGCATCAATGTTTTTAGAATGCAAACAGATTTTAATTTTTATATTAAAAGAAATTCCAAACAATAAAGACTTATTATATTTATTAGCACAGTGTAATTTAAAATTAGGATTATTAAATGATGCAAAAGAAATTTTATTAACAATATTAAAATCTAGAGCTAGAGATGAGAAATCATTATTATGTCTTGCTTATGTGTATTTTAAATTTAATGATTTTGAAAATTGTAGGGAAGTTTATAAATCACTTTGTATTTTGGGAAATTATGAAAAAGATTTGAAATTTATAGAAAATTATCAAACAAAGATTGTAAATTTAAATGATAAAATTATTAAAATAAATGATGAAATTGTTATAAAAGAAAATATCCAACAATTTTTTTTGTGTAAGAATTGTTCGGCTAATTCTTTATTTTATACGCCATTTTGCCATAAATGTTTTAGGTGTGATACTATGCAAGTAAATTTAAGGATAAAATTATGAAAAAAATTACTATTTATACAGATGGGAGTTGTCTTAAAAATCCAGGTGCTGGTGGTTGGGCTTGGATTAGATTAGATGATAATGAAGTTGTAAAAAATAGTGGTGGTGAAAAAAATACTACAAATAATATTATGGAATTAAGTGCTTGTATAAATGCACTTTTAGATTTAAATGAGCCATGTGATATTACCTTATATAGCGATAGTCAATATGTTGTTCGTGGCATTAATGAATGGCTTAGTAATTGGGTTAAAATAGATTTTAAAGGTAAAATGAATGTGGAACTTTGGAAAAAATATTTAGAAGTTAGTAAAATTCATAAAATTAATGCAGTATGGATAAAGGCACATAATGGTGATAAATATAATGAGATTTGTGATACATTAGCAAGAGAACAAGCTTTAAAACATGAAAATAATATACAAATTGAAAAACAAGAAAAAATTAAAAAATATTTAGAAATAGAAACAAGATTAGGATATACATTTAAGGATGAAAATTTATTAACCCAAGCATTAACACATAAAAGTTACGGTAAAATCCATAATGAAAGACTTGAATTTTTAGGCGATGCTGTACTTGATTTGGTTGTAGCAAATATTTTATATATGGATTTTGGACATTTTAGTGAAGGTGATTTAAGCAAGTTAAGAGCAGCTTTAGTTAATGAAAAGTCGTTTGCAAAAATTGCAAAATATCTAAATATAGGGCAATATTTGTTATTATCAAATTCAGAAGAAAATAATGGAGGTAGACAAAAGCCAAGTCTATTATCAGATGCATACGAGGCTATTATGGGTGCTATTTATTTAGAAAGTGGTTATGAAATAGCATGTAAAGTTGCTACAAATATTATTAATGAAGTCTTTCCTGTAATTGATATAGAATTAATTAAAGATTATAAGACTAAATTACAAGAAAAAACTCAATCAATAATGGCACAGACTCCAGAATATAAAATTCTTAATACAAGTGGGCCTGATCATAAAAAAAGATTTGAAATAGGGTTGTTTTTGAATAATGAACTCTATACGAAAGCATTTGGCAATAGCAAAAAAGAAGCAGAACAATTAGCAGCACAATTAGCACTTGAAAGGTTAGAGGATGAATAGTTTTGGAACATTTTTAAAATTTAGCACCTTTGGTGAAAGTCACGGAAAAGCAATAGGGGTGTTAATTGATAATTATCCAGCTGGTATAAAAATTGATATAGATTATATAAATTTATTACTTAAGCGTCGTCAAGGTGGTGGTGCTTTATCAACGCCTAGAAAAGAAGCTGATGAGATAAATATTTTAAGCGGGGTTTTTAATGGTGTTAGTACAGGTGCATCTATTTGCGTAATTGTTGAAAACAATAATGCTAGAAGTAAGGATTATAAGGAAATTTTTCGCCCAGCTCATGCTGATTTTAGCTATTTTGCAAAATATGAAAATTTTGATTATAGAGGTGGCGGCAGGAGTAGTGCTAGAGAAAGCGTAGCAAGGGTTATTGCTGGTGCTTTTGCTGATTTTATTTTAAAAGAATTTAATATTAGAACCTATGCAAGTTTATGTGCTGTAGGTGGGATTAGTCTTGATGGTTTTAAATTTAGCGAAAGTGAATATCAAAAGGCATTAAGTGAGGATTTAAACGCTTTAGGTTTTGTATCTATGTTTATTGATGAAATTACTAGAGCAAAAAAACAGCATGATAGCGTTGGGGCTAGTATTAGTGTAGCTGCATTTGGTGTTTTTGCTGGTTTGGGAGAGACATTATATGATAAATTAGATGCAAAAATCGCTAGTGCATTTATGGGGTTAAATGCTGTAAAAGCCGTTGAAATTGGTGCTGGAAAAGATTTAGCTAAAATGAATGGTTCGGTAGCAAATGATGAATTTTTATGCGTTACAAATTGCGAAAAAAAACAAATAAATTCAAATATTTTTAAAACAAATACTCAAATTTCAAATTTTTCTTATGCTAACGCTAATCCTAAAAAACCTTTATTTTTGCATACGAAAAATAATTTTAGTGGTGGAATTATGGGTGGAATTAGCACTGGCGAGACTATTTATATTAAGGTGCATTTTAAACCTACGCCATCAATTTTTAAAGAACAATCAATGATAAATAAAAATTTAAAAATTGTAAAAGATACACTAGTCGGAAGACATGATCCTTGCGTTGGAGTTAGAGCTTGTGTGATATTAAAATCAATGTTAAGTTTTATTTTGGCTGATTTTTTAATGTTAAATTCATGTGCTAAAATAGAAAATCTTAAAAAAATTTACAAAGGAGAATAAATGCCTATAATTAATGTAAGACTTGCGTCACCTATGCCAGATGATGAAAAATGCCAAGAAATCATCGCTGATTTAACCGATTATTTTGAAACAAAATTAGGTAAAAAGCGTGAGAGAATAGTAGTAATGCTAGATGAGATTAATCCTAATCACATAGGATTTGCTGGAAATAGCGTTGAGCGTATAAAAAATGCTGAGTTTATAAATAATTACACATTAAAAGACGAATAAAAACTTGCAATTTTAAATTTAGTAAAATTTAAAATTGCTTAATTAAATATAAACTTTATCTTAATTCAAATCATCTTTTATTATTTATGATTTTTAAATATGAGAAGATTTAATAAAATAGAATTTTAATGTTTTGTCATTAGTGCAAGATGAGTGCTGATGATTGTGGTAGTAATTGACAAATTCAAGGTACCTGTGGGAAAAATAGCACATTAGCAAATTTGCAAGATTGTATGATTTTCGGTCTTAACTGAATGAGTGCTTTAAGGTTACCACGCAAATGAATTAGGTGCTGATACTAGTGTTGTAGATAGTGTAATTGTTGATACTTTGTATTTTACACTGACAAACTCAAATTTTAATTTATACGAGTATATATTAATTATTAAAAATAAGTTTAGCTGGTGTTAAAATTATGGATATTTTGAGTGAAGCTCATACGAAAATTTTTTGAATTCCTAGTATTACTAAGGTTAGCTAAAATAAAGCTAGTGAAAAGGCGATTTTAGTAAGCGGACATAATCTTTTTGCACTTAAAAATTATCTAGATCAAACAAAAGATACCGGCATTAATCTTTATACTCACTCAGACGGCTACCTTGAACTAAAAAATACCCGAATTTAAAGGGAAATATTAGTAAGGCTTGGTATGTCAAACTAAATTATTTAATGAATTTAAGGGTGCTATTTTAATGACAACAAATTGTATTGTTTCACTTAAGAAAAACTGCGAGTATAGTGATAGAATTTTTGTTTATGATATAGCTGGAATTGATGGTGTTGATTATTAGTGAAAATTATTTTTCGACACTTATTAAAAAGACATTACCTAAAATTACAATTTTAATAACGATGAGGTTTTAACGACCGAGAACATTGTAAGGTGATTTTACCTATGACAGGAGAAATTTAGACACACTTAAGGTTGGTAAAATTCATAATTTTTTTTGTAATTACAGGTTACGATACACTTTGAAATGGTAGGGATTATTACAGGAATTTAGCTATTAATTTGTCTAAAGATTGTGTAATTTTAACCTCAAGTTGTGGTAAATTTAATGATGTAGATTTTGGTAATATTAACGGTGCAAATATTCCAAGATACATAGATTTAGGGCAATATAACGATAGTAATGGTGCTGTAAAAATAGTTTTAGCATTAAGTGAGGCTACAAAAATTCTTTTTAATGAACTACCACTTATATTGTTCTTATATGGATGGAGTAAAAAGCTGTGGTAATTTATTAGCGTTGTTTAGTTTGGGTATCAAAAATATAAATGTAAGACCTAGTTTCATTGAATTTTTCAATGATGAAATTTTAAAAATTTTGATAGATAATTTTAATTTAAGATTAATTAGCGAAGATTACAAAAAAGATTTAGAATTTTATTTATCAAATAAATTTTATCCCTATAATAGGGATAAAATCACTAATTATTTAATATTATCTAATTCTTTACAAGCTTCTTCAAAGCTATTTTGACAAGAATTTCTTAAATTTTCTAAATATTTATTTTTATGATTTTGCGCTATCTCATAGCAACTTTTACCATCTTTATTTAAACACGCATTTTCATAAATTTCAAATGCTTTATTTTCATCAATCTCGGTGCCAGTTCCATTAAAATACATATTTGCTAAAAAATAGCAAGATGAATAGTTTTTATTATCACATTCTTTTTTATATAAATTAAAGGCTTTTTTATATAATTCTTTATAATTTTTTGTGCTTGCGTATTTTACTTCAGAAAAATTTGCATAATCATAACACGCACTTGCATTATTATTTTCACATTGTTCTTTTACTAACTTTATTGTTTGATTTTGATAAATTCCAGCTAATTTTTCATTGCGGTTATTTTGAGAATATTTATAGATATCACTTAACGATTTACAAGATATATAATCGCTAAATTTATCACACGCTACTTTGTAATAATTAGCTGCGTTTTTGTCATCTTCTTTATCAAAATGATAAAAATTTGCCTTATCTGTACACTCTTTTAATGTATTACAATTATTAGCAAAAAGCATAATTGTAGGTATTAAAAATAATAATTTTTTCATACTAACTCCTTTTTAAAAGTTAGTAATTTTAACAATTTTTTTTAAATAGTAGGACTATTTTAATAATTAAATTTATTTTTAATTTTTAAGAAATCCCTAGCCTAAGCTAGGAAAAATTATAAAGCTTTTTTAGCTGCTGCTGCAACTTTAGCAAAAGCTGCTGCGTCATTCATAGCCATATCAGCTAGAACTTTTCTATCTAGTTCAATACCAGCTTTTTTAAGACCATTCATAAATCTTGAATAACTTAAATCATTTAAGCGACAAGCTGCATTAATTCTAATAATCCATAAACGACGGAAATCTCTTTTTTTGCGACGTCTATCACGGTAAGCATATACCAAACTTCTTTCTAATTGTTCTTTAGCTTTTCTGAAGTGTTTTCTACGAGCACTATAAAAGCCTCTAGCTAGTTTTAATACCTTTTTATGTCTTCTGCGTCTTACTACGCCTGTTTTTACTCTTGCCATAATATCTCCTTTTAAATGGCGTTTGCCTTAGCAAATCTTTCCCTTAATGGGGGTAATGAATGATTAAAAATCAAAAACTTATTTCATACAAAGCATTTTAAGAACACGGTTTTCATTTGTTGCATGAACAAATTTAGCTGTTCTTAAATCACGCATTCTTTTTGCAGGTTTTTTAGTTAAGATGTGGCTTCTAAAAGCTGAACCACGCTTAATTTTATTTTTACCTACTTTAAAGCGCTTAGAAGCACTTTTTACACTTTTCATTTTTGGCATAAGCTTATCCTTTCGTTGAAATTTGTTAAAAAGAATGGCTATTCTAACATAAAAAGTTTATATATAGCTTATTCTTTGTAATTAAACGAGATGCTGTTTGAATTTCTTTTAATCTCAATATAACCAGCGTTGCCCGTAATATCTACACCATTTATATAAAATGTATCCTTAATATAATTTGGATTTTTAATATCATAGCCTAAAAGTTTTGCTATTTCTAATCCTAATTCATAATGTGTTGGATATGAGATATTTTTAATATTATTTATGAAATTTAAATCATCGCTATTATAAATACTAGCAAAAATAGGAATATTTGCTACATTTTCACTTAAAAACGCATGACCATATTCTTGATTATTGTTTTTACCTAGTTCACCCATAGCTTCGCCGTGATCTGGTGTAAATATTATAAAACTAGGTATCTTAACTCTGTCTTTAAAAAATTTAAAAATATTAGATATTAGGTAATCATTAAATATCATTGCATTATCATAGCTATTAATTTTATAATTTTTTATGTCATTTATGTCAAATTCTTGTGCTTGATTGTATCCTCTATATCCTTTTTCATAAGGAGAATGAGCATTTCTTTGATGTATTATTATAAAATTCTTACCATTTTTAAATTCATCTTGTAAATCATTAAATTTTTTTAATAAAACCATATCACCAATTTTTTCTGATTCTAATAAATAATTTTCTTTCGTAAAAATTATATCAATATAATTTGGTGCCATTGCACTAGCTTCTGCTTCTGTTTGATTTGATATATAAAAAGTTTTAAACCCAGCTTTTTTAGCTAATTTAAAAAGATGTGTATTTTCATTTAAGATATGTTTTATATTGTCGTGATTATATGCAATATTCATAAACATTGGTAATGATACCTTAGTTAAAACCGAGCTAGAAAATCCTTTTTTTGCTATAAAATTTTTATCATTTGATGCTAAATCTTGTAATTTTGGTGTAGTGTTACGATGATATCCTAATAAGCCTATATGATTAGCATTAACACTTTCTCCTAATATTAAAACTATATTTTTAGGATTGTCATCTTTAGAATAAATAATCTCATATTCTTTGTATTCTTTTATATTTTTATTATTTTTTGGCAAGTATAGACAAAAATACGCAGTAAATGTTCTAAGTGAATTTAATAAACTAACGCTGTCATTTCTTGGCATAAAATTTCCTAATCTAGGAGTTTTAAAAATAGCTTTATAAGGTAATATTAAAAGTATTAAAATTATAAGAAAACTTGCTATATAAGTGGTTTTACGCTTTATTTTTATATATAAAATAATTAATGTAAAATATGGAATAAATACCATTAACAATACTAAAATTCCACCTTTACTAATCATCGCACTAGCACTTTCAAAAATTTCTTTAACTTCATAAAACATTAAATGCAATGAAAATACATTTAAAGGAGCGTTATAGTAAAAATAGTGGCAAAATTGTATTGTTTCTATAACATAAAAAAATATCAAAATTACAATAGCTAAAAGTTTTGGTTTTACTAATGGAAGTATTATTGACGCTGGAATAAAAGCTGCTAAAAAAGTTAATTCAAATCTAAATTTATAATCATCTTGTATTAATGTAAATACCCCCCCCCGGTATTATAAAAACACAAAATGTAGTTATACAAATAAAAATTATTTTTTTATTTATCATAAAAACATCCTTTTAAATATATTTTATTTTATTAGAAAATATGGAGAAAATTAGCATTAAAAAGCTAATAAATATCATAAAAATTATAGAAAAATTAAAGTTATTTGATATATCTTTGAAAAATCCAAAAATTATTGGGCCAAATGTAGCGATTAGATATCCTATGCTTTGTGCCATTGAACTAAGATATATAGTAGTTTTAGTATCTTTTGACTTTGTAGCTATCATAGTTAAAACTATGCCAAAAATTCCACCTATTGGAATAGAAAATAAAATTGCTGATATTATTAATAAATAAAAATTTTCATACATTAAACATATAAAAAATCCTACTATATTACATGCACAAATTATAGCTAAGAAAATATTTTGATGTTTTAACTTATACATGTAATAAGGAACTAAATAAGCCGTAATTAGTGCTAGGGCTTGAAATAAAATTACTATATTTGTAGCTGTGTTTTCTTTCATACTAGTCGCTAAAACACTAGGATACCAAGTAATTGTTGTGTAAAATATACAACTTTGAAGCCCCATAAAAATAGTTATAACCCATGCTTTTTTGTTTTTAAATATTTTTAAAAAATCTCTTAAATCTTTTTTGTTTTGCTTTCTAAAAAATCTTTTATTTTTAATGAAAGGTATGTAGCAAATTAAAGCAATTACACTAAAAATTACCCAGCAAAACAATGTTCCACTTAAATTTATATAATCTATTAAATAATGCCCAAATAATCCTATAAGGCTTGATAATGCTAAAATAGCACTATAAATAGCCATAATTTTACTAATATTTTTAAAGTTATTTTTGATAAAACTAGGCATTAAAACATTTAAAACAGCAATTCCTATACCTATTAAAATGCTACCAAAAAATAAAAAAAATGAATTAAAAAATGATCTTGTAAAAAGTCCTAGTATTATTAAAATTAAGCCAAAAAACATAGTTTTAGTGCTAGGTAAAATTGGTGCTATTAAAGAAAATATAAAAAAACAAAATAGTGGCAATGAACTTAAAATTCCTATTTGAGTTGAATTTAATTTAAATTCAAACATTAAATTATCAACAATAGGACCTATCACACTCATAGGTGCTCTTAAATTTAATGATATGAAAATAACACATAAAATACTCATTATAAAATATTCTTTTTTCATTTTATCTCCTAGTATTATTTTAAACTATTTTTATTAAGATTATTTTGATAAAAATAAATACATAAAAAATTAAAATTAAATTAAGAAAGCTATGGTTAATTAAATTTTTAAACTATATTATTAAGTAGATATGTTTGTGTATTGCTAACTTTTATAAAAATTTATTCTATTGATAACCATAATAATTTATGAAGAAATAGAGTTTATTTTTGCATTATACAAGATGGTAAAATATCAAATTTTTAAAAATTATATTTTTAGATTTAGTTGTGGTTATCATATAATTTTTTTTAAATATTTGCTAAAAGGTTCAAAAAAGTTTTAGTATTTTATATGAAGTATTTTTTTTATTTGATTTATGTTTATATTGATAAATTTAGAATTATTTTATGAATATGTTGATTTGAATTATCAAAGAGTTATAAATAATTATAAAAGTTAAATTTCTTTAATTTTATTTGATAATAATGTGAAAATTAGTAATAAAATGCTTAAAATGAGAACAAAAATACTTGAAAATAAAAAGTTATTAAATATATTTTTTAAAAATCCAAAAATTACTGGTCCGAGTGAAGCCAAAAAATACCCAAAACCTTGTGACATTGATGTTATATATATTGTATTTTGAATGTTTTTTGATTTTTGAGCTATCATAACTAAAATTACCCCAGTAGCACCACCACAAGGAATGGCAAAAAGAATAGCAAGTGATATTAATATATAAAAATTTGAACTAAAAATCATAAAAATAGATGCGATAATATTTAGAAAAAAGCTAATAAATAAAAAAGTCGCTTTAAATTTAATTTTAGTGATTATAAATGGTAGAAAATATCCGGATATAATAGCTGTGATTTGAAATATTACAAGTGCATTGTTGGCGTATAGTTTGCTCATATTTTGCATTAAAAATATAGGATACCATGCTACTATTGTATAATAAAGGCAGCATTGAAGCCCCATAAAAGCTGTTATATACCATGCATTTTTATTTTTAAACATTTTTATATAATCTTTAATATTGCTATTTTTGAATTTTCTAAAAAAACGTCCATTTTTTAAAAATGGCACATAACAAATAAGACCAATAATTGCAAAAATTATCCATATAAATAATGAGTTATTAAGACCAACGAAAGGCACAATTTTATAAGTACAAATTCCAATTAAACCTGATATTGTAAGGAACATACTGTAAAGTGCCATTATACTTCCTGTGTTGTTTTTAAAGTTATTTTTAATAAAACTTGGTATTAAAACATTTAAAATAGCCATAGCAATTCCAGTTATAAAAGTGCCTAAAAATAATAAATTTACATCAAAATATGAGCGTAAAAAAAGACCTATCATAAGTAAGATTAAGCCTATAAATATACTTTTATTTTTAGGAATTATTGGGCTTAATAATGAGAATATAAAAAAGCAAAACAATGGTAAAGCATTTAAAATTCCATAGTTTATGTCATTTAAATTAAAGTGGTTGATAATATCATTAGATACTCCACCTATCATAGTTATAGGTGCTCTTAGGTTTAGTGAAATAAAAATAACACAAAATATGCTGATTAAAAAATATTGTTTTCTCATAATATAACTTTTAAGTAATTTTAAATTTAAATTATTTTATTAAAAAAACTAATAAATAATTCTTAAAAATTAAATAAATTTATTAGTATTTATAATAAAAAAATTATTTATAAAAGTATTTTTTAAAAAATATAATATTTTATAAATAAAAATATCTTTCATTAATTTAAAATATTATTGGTACATAAATAGGTTTTTTATAAATAAACAAGTAGGTTAATTATTTATAATTTGTTTAAAGTAAACGTAAAGATTATTATAAATTTTTATTTTATATTTTTTTAATATTTATGTTTTAATATTTTTATTGATTAATTAAACTATTTATATTTTATTTTTAATTTGCCCTCAAGTAATTTTAAAAAATTAGTCATTTATAATTAATAGTTACTTTAATTATACTAATTATAGAATGTTAAGGACTTAGTTAGTAACAAAATTACAACATTTATTCCAAAATATTTTCAAAAATTTTTTAATAATAAGATTGGTAAGTTATAAAGCTAAAACATTGTATTTTAAGAGTTCAAACGATTTTTTTATAATAAATATAATTAAATAAAAAGGTATACAGCAAGATTATAATATTACGATAAAATTATAGTTATTATATATATGTTACTAAAAAATACAACAAAAATAAACAAATATATAAGCTAACTTAAATATAAAAAATCATAAATTAAAGAAAATAATTGTTTTAATTGTTTAAAGCGTATTTTGTAAGAAAAAAAGGAAAAAAATGGGGCTGGTGTCCCCAACAGGATTTGAACCTGTGGCCTTAGAATTAGGAATTCTACGCTCTATCCAGCTGAGCTATGAGGACTTTATATATTAAAATATAGCTAGGGAATTTGACCCTAGCTTTGTATTACATATTTCTTTTTTTGATGATTTCATCAGATACATTTCTTGGAACTTCACTATAATGGTCAAATTCCATTGAATATGTAGCACGACCTTGTGTTTGACTTCTTAAATCAGTTGAATATCCAAACATTTCAGCAAGTGGGCAGAATGCTGCAATAATTTTATTTCCACCACGCTCATCCATAGCATTTACTTGACCACGGCGTTTATTTAAATCTCCAATTACATCACCCATATAATCTTCAGGTGTTTCAACTTCAACTTTCATAATAGGTTCAAGTATTACAGCACCAGCTTTTCTGGCACCTTCTTTAAAGCCCATTGAAGCAGCTAATTTAAATGCCATTTCGCTTGAGTCAACTTCGTGATAACTTCCATCAAATAGTGTGACTTTTACGTCTTCTACAGGATATCCAGCTAAAACACCATTTTGTAATGCTTCTTGAATACCTTTATCAACTGCAGGAATATATTCTTTTGGAACAACCCCACCTTTAATATCATTAACGAATTCGTATCCTTTACCTGGCTCAAGTGGCTCAAGGCGTAAGAATACATGTCCATATTGACCACGACCACCAGATTGTTTTGCATACTTGTATTCTTGCTCAACTGTTTGGCGGATTGTTTCACGATAAGCAACTTGTGGCTTACCTACTTCAGCATCAACTTTAAATTCTCTAAGCATTCTATCTACGATGATTTCAAGGTGTAATTCACCCATACCTGAAATAATAGTTTGTCCGCTTTCTTCATCAGTTGAAACTCTAAAGCTTGGGTCTTCTTGTGCAAGTTTGTTAAGTGCAATACCCATTTTTTCTTGGTCAGCTTTAGTTTTTGGCTCAACTGCAACACTAATAACAGGATCAGGGAATTCCATTCTTTCAAGGATAACTTTATCTTTTTCGCTTGCTAAAGTATCACCAGTTAGTGTATCTTTTAGACCTACGATAGCACCAATTTCTCCAGCATAAAGTTCTTTAATTTCTTCACGCTTGTTTGAGTGCATTTTTAATAAACGACCAATTCTTTCTTTTTTATCTTTTGTAGCATTATATACATAACTACCACTTTCAAGTTTTCCACGATAAACACGAATGAATGTAAGTTGTCCAACAAATGGGTCGGTCATAATTTTAAATGCAAGTCCTGCAAATTCACCATCATCAGTTGATCTAACATTTGCTTCTGTTCCATCTTCATATTGACCACGGATATCAGGAACTTCATCAGGTGCTGGAAGATAATCAACTACAGCATCAAGTAATGGTTGAACACCCTTATTCTTAAATGCAGTTCCACAGCACATAGGAATAATTGATAAATCAAGGCAACCTTTTTTAATACCTTTTTTTATTTCATCAATAGTTAATTCTTCTCCATTAAAGTATTTATCCATAAGTGTATCATCAGTTTCCGCAACAGCCTCAACTAATTTTGCTCTATATTCTTCTGCTTTATCTTTTAAATCAGCTGGAATTTCAATTTCTGTATAATCTGTTGGTTTTTTATCATCATCCCAAACATAAGCAACCATTTTTACTAAATCAACTACACCACGGAATGTGTCTTCAGCACCGATTGGAATTTGAATTGGAACTGGATTAGCTTTTAAACGATTTTTAATTTGCGCTTCAACATTATAAAAATTTGCTCCAACCCTATCCATTTTATTTACGAATACTATTCTTGGAACATGATATTTATTTGCTTGTCTCCATACGGTTTCGCTTTGTGGTTGAACTCCACCAACAGAGCAAAATACTGATACAGCACCATCTAAAACCCTCATTGAACGCTCAACTTCAATAGTAAAGTCAACGTGGCCTGGGGTGTCAATAATATTTACTTGATGATTTTTCCAAAAGCAAGTTGTAGCAGCTGAAGTAATTGTAATACCACGCTCTTTTTCTTGCTCCATCCAGTCCATTGTAGCTGTACCTTCATGAGTTTCACCGATTTTATGGCTAATTCCAGTGAAGAATAAAATTCTTTCTGTTGTTGTAGTTTTTCCTGCGTCAATATGCGCAGCAATACCAATATTTCTAACACGAGATAAAGGAGTTTGTCTTGCCATTTTAACTCCTTTTTACCATCTATAATGTGCAAATGCTTTGTTCGCTTCTGCCATTTTGTAAGTATCTTCTTTTTTCTTGAATGCTGCACCTTTGCTATTTGCTGCATCCATTAACTCACCTGCTAATTTTTCAATCATTGTTCTTTCGCTTCTTTTTCTAGCGTTTAGAATAATCCAGCGAATTGCTAGTGCTTGTTGGCGAACAGGGCGAACTTCAACAGGAACTTGATAAGTTGCACCACCAACACGGCGTGCTTTAATTTCTAAAACAGGTTTTACATTTTCAATAGCATCATTAAATACATCTATACCTTTAACTTCGCTATTTTTAGACGATATTAAATCAATCGCACCATATAAAATTTCAGTAGCAACAGATTTTTTACCATCATACATTAATGAATTAATAAATTTTGTAATTACTTTACTACCATAAATAGGATCAGCTAGAACTTCTCTAACTTGTGCTCTTCTTCTTCTCATTTTTTCCTCTTCAACTTTAAATTATAATTTACTCAAATTATGCCGCATATCTAAGCTGCAAATCTGTGAAACTCGTTTTTATTTTTTGCCTTTTGTAGGAGCTGCTGCTTGACCTGGCTTTGGTCTTTTTGTTCCATATTTTGATCTTGAAACTGTTCTCTTTGCAACACCTGCAGTATCTAAAGCACCACGAACGATGTGATACTTAACACCTGGTAAGTCTTTAACCCTTCCGCCACGCACTAAAACGATGCTATGTTCTTGTAGGTTGTGTCCTTCACCACCAATATAACTAATAACTTCAAATCCTGTTGTTAATCTAACTTTTGCAACTTTTCTTAACGCTGAGTTAGGTTTTTTAGGAGTTGTAGTATAAACTCTTGTACAAACGCCACGTCTTTGTGGGCAATCTTTTAACGCTGGTGATTTTGATTTAACAATCACTTTTTTGCGTTCTTTTCTAACCAATTGATTTATGGTAGGCACGTTTCATCCTTTCAAAAAATTTATTAAAAGCTATGATTTTATAATATTTAAACTTAAAAAAATGTTAATGATGATAATGTTTTGCGTTAAATAAGACAATTTTAAACTTTTTTTATTATGATAACAAATTCACACGATAATGTTATTTTATCTTCATTTAAAAAGGAATGATATGACAAATTTAGTATTAAAAAATCAATATTTTGGTATTTTTGCTATGCTAATACTCGCTACTTGTTTATTTTTTGGTTTAGTGTATATAGCGAAAATATGTGGCGATGCATTTGCTAGAAAAAATAGAAAAAGATTAGGTTTAGGACCTTATGAATGTGGCCCATTGCCTATAAAACAGGCAAATAAAATAAATTCACAGTTTTTTATATTTGCATTAATTTTTATACTTTTTGATATAGAAATAGTATTTATGTATCCTTGGGCTTTAATGTATAAACATTTAGGTCTTTTTGCCTTAGTAGAAATGATTTTTTTCTTTTTATTTTTACTTGTAGCTTTTATTTATGCTTATAAGAAAGGAGCTTTACAATGGCAAAGCATCAATTAAATACAAATGGAATGCCAATAGCTTTAACTTCGGTAGATAAGTTAGTTGGTTGGGGTCAAAGTAACTCTTTATGGGCATTTTCTTATGGTCTTGCTTGTTGTGCTATTGAGATGATGGCTGCTGGTGGTTCAAGATATGATTTTGATAGATTTGGAACGATTTTTAGAGCAAGTCCAAGACAAAGTGATGTAATGCTTGTGGCTGGAACTCTTAGCAAAAAACACGCAGAATTTACAAGAAGATTATACGATATGATGCCTGATCCAAAGTGGGTAATATCATTAGGTAGTTGTGCAAATACCGGTGGTATGTTTAATACTTATTCAACTGTGCAAGGCGTTGATAGAATAATACCTGTTGACATTTATGTTCCTGGTTGTGCTCCACGCCCTGAAACTTTTCAGTTTGCTTTAATGATACTTCAAAAGAAAATTAGAAAAGAACAAGCTAGTAAAAAAATAGCAGCAAAAAGGTTGGTATAATGAGAGAATATAAAGACAAGATTAATGCGCAAAAGCAAGACTACTACAAAGATAGATTTTATCACGCACCACAAACTACCAAAATTGATATAAAAGGTAGTGAATTTGAATATTTATTTGATGAGTTTAATAATAATTTTTCTGTTTTAAATTCTTTTATTGAGCTTGATATTGCAGTTTGTATAATAAATAAAGAAGATAATTTAAAGGCTTTAAGAAAGGCTAAAGATTTAGGTTTTACAACTTTTACTGAATTGATTTGTTCTGATTATTTAGCTAAAGATAATTCTTATGAAGTTCAATATCTTTTATTAAATATGAATAAAAAACAAAGGCTTAGAATAGTTATAACCTGTAAGGCAGATGAAACTATTGAGAGTGGAGTTTGTGTATTTAAGGGTTTAAATTGGTCTGAAAGAGAAGCTTATGATATGTTAGGTGTAAATTTTATTAATCACCCTAATTTAAAAAGACTATTAATGCCTGATGATTGGTTTGATTATCCACTTAAAAAATCATATCCATTGCAAGGTGATGAATTTGCACAATGGTATGAAATAGATAGAATTTTTGGTAAGGAATATCGTGAAGTTGTAGGACCTGAAAATCGTGATTCAGGAAGAGTTGATTGTGATGATACTAATAATTTTTCTAGAATTTATCATGAAGTTTCAAAAGGAGCTGAACCTATTAGTATTGCTTATAAACAAGAATATCAAGAAGATGAAGGCGTAATGTTTGTTACAAAAGTTAAGCGTGCTGATTCAAAATTCATAGAAGGGAGAAAATAATGCAAATACCTTCAAAATTACAACCATATTATGAAAATGTAGCCTATGAAAAACAAGATGGTAGAATGATTATAAACCTTGGTCCTCAGCACCCATCAGCACATGGAAATTTAAGATTAGTCTTAGAACTTGATGGGGAAAAAGTAGTTAAATGCACTCCAATGATTGGTTATATGCATCGTGGTATGGAAAAAATGGCTGAAAATATGATTTATCAAGAATTTATTCCAACTACTGATAGAATGGATTATTTTGCTGCAAGTGCAAATAACTATGCTTATGTTGCAGCTGTTGAAAAGCTTTGTGGTTTAGAAATTCCTAGACGAGCTCAAATAATTAGAATGATTTTATTAGAACTAGCTAGAATTGAATCTCATCTTAGTTGGCTTGCAACTCACGCACTTGATATTGGTGCTATGACTATATTTTTATATTGTTTTAGAGAGCGTGAATATGTGCTTGATTTAATAGAAAAATATTGTGGTGCAAGACTTACTCATTCATCTATGAGAATAGGCTATGCTATGCTTGATTTACCAGCTAATTTTACTCAAGAATTATTAGTATTTTGCGATAAATTCTTAAACGATGTAAAAGATTATGAAACCTTACTTGATGATAATAGAATTTGGCGTCTTAGAACAGAAGGCGTTGGAGTTGTTACAAAAGAACAAGCATTAAGCTGGGGTTGTAGTGGCGTAATGCTTCGTGGAAGTGGAATTGAATGGGATATTAGAAAAGAAGAGCCATATTTACTTTACAATGAAGTTCAATTTGGTGTCCCTGTTGCAACTCAAGGCGATAGTTATGCAAGATATAAATGCTATATGCAAGAGTTTCGTGAGAGTGTAAAAATACTTAGACAACTAGTGCCTATGTATAGAGAGAGTTCACCTGAATTAGTATGTAATAATAAAGAATTTGTAAGTGCAAGTAAAGAACAAATTATGACTCAAAATTATTCTTTAATGCAGCATTTTGTATTGATAACTCAAGGTCTTCGTCCACCTGTTGGAGATGTATATGTGCCAACAGAAAGTCCTAAAGGAGAGCTTGGATTTTTTATTAAAAGTGATGGTTCAACTAGACCTTATCGTCTTAAAGCTAGAACTCCTAGTTTTTGGCATTGTGCTTTTTATGAAGAGCTTTTAGTTGGAACTTATTTAGCCGATGTGATAGCTATCATGGGTTCAACAAATATTCTTTTAGGGGAGATTGATAGATGAAGCGAATTGACCTTAGAAAAAGTAAAGATTTATTTGCTGATTTAAAAACACATATTGATGATGCTAAGATTGGCGAAGTTTTAGTTATTTTATTTGAAATAGGTGATTTTTCTAATGTAGAAAAATCATATAAATTTGTATATGATAATGAATGCAAACTTTTAAATTCACTTAAATTTAATCAAAGTGATTGGACTATTGTAATTAAAAAGGATACGTTATGAAAATATTGAGTTTTATTAATTATGCAAGTAGTAAAGTATTAGAGAAATTTAAAAATGATGATATAGTAAATATAGGTAGTTTTTATGATGAAAGATTAAGGCAAAAATTTTATAAATGTGAGCTTGGAACTGAAAGCTATGTTTTAGCTTTGATTTGCACTATGTCAGGACTTTGTGATTTTGATATAGGAGAGCTTAGTGCTGAGAGTTGTTTGGGCGAAGAGGAAGTTGGTGAAATTTTAGATTTTTGTAGTGATTTAGATATGATATTATTAGATTCAAATTTGCTTTATCATAAAGATAAAAGTATTTATTATTTAGCTAAAAAATTAGCTGATAAATTTAATTCTAAATTATTATTTACTTATGAGTTAGAAGAAATAAAACTTCAAGAATTAGATGATAATAATGGAATTATTTTATATGAATGTTTAGAAAATGATGAGGTTGTTATTAGTCCTGTTGTTGCTAATTTTGCAAAAATTAAAGACAATAGCAAGGTTATTATAAAAACAAAATTTAAAACATTAACAAAGAAAGTAAAAATTGATAATAATTTAAAAGGTCTTTGGGTTTTAAGTCAAAAAACAAGTGGTTATGCTTTTTCACCTTGTGTTATAGAGGAGTTTTTTGATGAAAATTAACATTAATGGTAAAGAATGCTTAGCTAATGATGGCGATTATGTTTTACAAGTTGCTCGTGCTAATGATATTTTCATACCTGCAATTTGCTATTTAAATGATTGCAGCCCAACTTTAGCTTGTAGAATGTGTATGGTTGAAATTGATGGCAAACGCTCATACGCTTGTAATACTAAAGTAAAAGATGGAATGCAGGTATTAAGCAATACTAAAGAATTATGGGACGAAAGAAATGCTATTATGCAAACTTATTGCATAAATCACCCATTACAATGTGGAGTTTGTGATAAAAGTGGAGAATGTGAATTACAGAATTTCACGCATAAAGCACAAGTGGATACTCAAAATCATTGGATAAAAGAAATAGATAGAAGACATCAAGATTGGGGTGCTTTACAATATGACCCAAGTCTTTGTATAGTTTGTGAAAGATGTATTACCGTATGTAAGGACAAAATCGGAGATAGTGAGTTAAAAACTATAGCTCGTGGTGGAGATGCACCTGATAAAGATTTTAAAGATACTATGAGTAAAGATGCTTATGCAGTTTGGACAAAATTTCAAAAATCACTAATAGCTCCACAAAATGGAACAACTTTAGATTGTCAAGAATGTGCTGAGTGTGTTAGTGTTTGTCCGACTGGTGCAATTATTAATAAGAATTTTCAATATCGCTCAAATGCTTGGGAACTTACTCGCATACCTGCTAGTAATCCACATAGTAGTGATTGTGAGCTTATGTATTATGATGTTAAACAAAAAAGTATTAAAGATAATACTAAGATGGTTTATAGAGTTTCAAATGATTTTCATTTTACTACTTTAAATAAGGCTGCAAGATTTGCTTATGATATAGCAAGTGATTGTAAAGGTAAAGATGAAGTAGAGTTTAATCGCTTAGTATCGTTGTTTAAAGATAATAAAATTAAAAATGTGAAATTTAACAGCTATATAACAAATGAAGAAGCATATATTTTAGAATTACTTAGACAAAAATATGGCTTTAATTTAGTAAATAATGAAGCTTTATGTTTTCAAGATTTCTTAAAGACTTTTTGCGCTCATTCAGGTAGTTTTTATAATGCAAGTAGTGATGATGTTAAAAAATCTGATTTTATTGTAATTGCAGGAAGTTTTTTAAGACACGATAATCCTACTTTATCTTATAAAGTAAATAATGCAATTGTTATGAATAAGGGTGCTGGGCTTTATTTTCATCCTATTAAAGATACAAAATTTTCAAAAATTGCTAAGAATTTCGTAAGTGTAAATTGTGATTATGGTAAAGAAGCTCAAGTTTTAGAATTTATTTTACAATATTTTGCAAAAGACTTGCCGCAGGATTTAGCATATATCAAAGACGCTTTTTATGAAGAACAAATTGAAGTAGAAGTTAAAAGTAAAGATGCTGAAGGCAATGAGATTAAAGAGAAAAAGCAAGAAACAATCAAAAAATCAAGTCTAGCTAAAGAATTAGGATTTGATGAAGATAAATTAAAAGATTTATTACTTAAAAAAGCTAATTTTACTTTAATTATCGGAAATGATTATTTTTACCATGAAAATGCAAAATATTTAGCGTATTTACTTGCAAATATCCAAAAATTAACTGATTTTAAAGTTATGTTAATCCCACCACGCACTAATACTTTAGGTGTAAGTTTATTGTGTAAATTAAGTAAAGCTAGTGATGGTTTTACGCTAGGATATAATGAGCGTGGAGATTTCTCATTCTCAAATGATGAGCATAATAATCTTGCTAGTTCAAATCTACTTGAGCAAGAAGGAACATTTGTAAATTATGATAAAAGGCTTGTTCCTACGAATGCTGCACTTAAATTTAAAGGATATTATTTAAATGATTTAGCAAATGCTCTTGGATTAGATGCACTTTATACGATTGAATATACAGAGCAATTACCTAAAGATAAAGGCTTTTTAAATATTGCTTTTGATGATTTGACAAATCATTATGATAATGCAGGAAATAATCATCGTGGGTATTTAATTGATACTTGTGAGTTTGTAAAGAATTTAAAACAAGATAATCAAATTCCACAAAATATAAAATCAACTTGCGAATGTAAAAAAGATGATATTGTAATACTTGCAAACCCAATTGGAAATCTATCAAAATACACCAATAAATCAAGCTTTTTTAACGAATGTGCTTCACTTTACGCAAGTAAAGATTATCTAGCTAAACATAATTTAAAAGAAAATTCTATGGTTAAGATTTATGATGATAAAGATGAAATTATTATAAAAGTAGTTTTAGATAAGAATATTGAAAATGGTGCTTATTTACCTACTTTTGATGATAAGATTAATCCTTATAAATTCTTTAAAACAAGACGCTACTATGCGTTAAATATAAAGGAAATTAGCTATGAGTGATTTTATATTTTTTACTACTACAATAATAAAATGTATATTAGTTTTAGCAGTTTTTGCTGCCTTACCAGGTTTTGCTACATTTTTAGAAAGAAAGGCTTTAGCTAGAATTCATAGAAGAGTAGGGCCTGATATGGTAGGACCTAGTGGGGTTTTACAAATTGTTCCTGATATGATTAAATTATTTACAAAAGAAGATATAACGCCGTATCTTGCGAATAGTAAAGTATTTAAATTTGCACCATTAATATCCACGATATGCGTATTTATGGCATTTGCAGCAGTTCCGTTATTTCCTGAATTTAAATTATTTGGCTATGTTATAAAACCAATTATTGCTGATGTAAATATAGCGGTTTTATATATCGCTGGATGTTCATCAATTTGTACTTATGCTATATTTTTAGGTGGTATGGCTAGTTATAATAAATATGCATTATTAGGTGGAGCTAGGGCTTTAGTTAGCATAATATCTTATGAGAGCATTAGTGGTCTTTGTTTATTAGCCATAGTATTATTAACTGGGTCTATGAGTTTAGTAGATGTAAATAATTATCAACATGGTGGAATTTTATCTTGGTTAGTATTTAAACAACCTATCGCATTTGTTTTATTTACAATAGCAATTTTTATTGAAACGAACAGAACTCCTTTATGTCTAGCAGAAAACGATCCTGAATTAGTTGCAGGTTATGGCACTGAATATAGCGGTCTTCGCTGGGGAATGTTTTTTATAGGTGAATATGCTAGTATGATGTTAGGTGCTATTTTAATAAATTTATTATTTTTAGGTGGATATAACGATTTTTACTTTATTCCAGGTGCTATAGCTATGTTTTTAAAAGTTTGTTTGATTTTTTCAGGTTATTTTTGGGCTAGAGGTGCATTTCCACATTTAAGAGCTGATCAGGTTATGAGAACTTGTTATTTAATTTTGTTGCCACTTGCTTGTATTAATTTAATCGTTACGGCTTTATTAGCCTTATAAGGATGAAAATGAAAAAATATTATTATGTTGATAAAGAAAGAAAGCTTATTTTAAGCCCTTATGAAAAATTTATAAAAAGCGTTAAAAGATGTTTGAATACTGAATTATTTTCAGGAATATTTTTAATAGCAAAAGAAGTTTTTAAGCCTAATAATAGTGCAACTATTAAATATCCAATGGAAAAAATGAAACTAGATAATCGTTATCGTGCTGTGCATAGATTACAAAGATTTATTGAAAGCGAAAATGAACGCTGTATTGGTTGTGGGTTGTGTGAAAAAATTTGTATTTCAAATTGTATTAGAATGGAGACAAAATTAGGCGATGATGGTAGAAAATTAGTAAGTAATTATTCTATTAATCTTGGTCGTTGTATTTATTGTGGATTTTGTGCTGAGGTTTGTCCTGAACTTGCTATCGTGCATGGGGTTGAATATGAAAACGCAGCAGAGCAAAGGTCATATTTCGCACATAAAAAAGATATATTAACTCCAATTGATAATCTAATTAATCAAGTTGAATTTGAAGGTGCTGGAAGTTTAAGAGCTGATGCTGATGATTTTGTAAAAGCTACGCCAAATTATTATGAAATTTCAATTTCTACAAATAACGAAGAGGTTAAAAATGCTTGAATTATTAGTTTTTTATTTTTTTGCAGCTTTAGTAATAGGTTTTTTTATAATAGCTATATATTCTAAAAATATACTTCATTCTCTTAGTTCTCTTGCTTGTGGTATGATATTTTTAAGTGCTCATTATTTTTTATTAGGAGCAGAGTTTTTAGGTGCTGCTCAAATTATAGTATATAGTGGGGCTGTTTTAGGACTTTATAGTTTTGCTATGATGTTTTTTGATTTAAGCAAAGAATTAAAAGAAAATTTAAAACATAAAAAAACATTTTTTACTTTAAGTATTCTAGCAAGTGTTCTTATAATAGTTATGGCGTTAGGTTTTAAATTTCAAAATATCAAGGCTAGTCTGCCTTTTAATGATTGGGAAGATACTCAAAGTATAGGTATTATTTTATTTACAAAATATATATTAGCTTTTGAATTAATAGCCTTAGTGTTATTAATAGCGATAATAGCTGCAATAGCTTTAGTTTCAAAAAAGATAAAGGACTAAAATGAATTATTTGATACTTTCTTTTATACTTTTCATAATAGGTTTAATAGGTGTCTTAAAAAGACAGAATTTAATAATGTTTTTTATATCTACTGAAATTATGTTAAATGCCGCAAATTTATCCTTTGTAGCTATTTCAAATATTCATAGAGATTTTAGTGGGCAAGTTTTTGCTATTTTTATTATGGCAATAGCAGCTTGCGAAGTAGCTATTGGGCTTAGCTTTTGTGTGATTAAATATAGACGCGATAAAAGTCTAGATTTTGGAGAGTGCAAATGAGTTTATTATGTGTTTTATTTTTACCATTATTAAGTGCAATTTTTGCAGGAATTTATTCTTTTTCTCCAAAAAATAAAGTAATAGGTTATTTTTGTTCTTATTTAATGCTTTTAGCTTGTATTTTTGCTTTTATATCTTTATATTATTTAGCAGATAAGAATTTGTATATTAGTTTGGGTCATTGGATAGGAATTTTAAATGTTAATTTCGGCTTTTTAATAGATTCTGTTAGCCTTACTATGATGTGCGTTGTAACATTAGTCGCTACTTGTGTGCATTTTTATAGTATTTATTATATGGAACACGATGAAGGCTTTAATAAATTCTTTGCATTTTTAGGCTTATTCGTATTTTGTATGTTAATTTTAGTAATGAGCGATAATTTCTTATTATTATTTGTTGGATGGGAAGGCGTTGGTCTATGCTCTTGGTTATTAATCGGCTTTTGGTATCAAAATGAAAAATTCTCATTAGCAGCAAATGAAGCTTTTATTATGAATAGAATAAGCGATTTTGCAATGCTTTTAGGAATATTTTTAATATATTTTAATTTCGGAACTTTAAGCTATAAAGAAGTATTTGCTATATTAAGCTTTCACGAAATGTTAAATCCTAATTTATTAACTTTAATTGCTGCTTTATTATTTGTTGGTGCTATGGGTAAATCAGCTCAATTTCCATTCCATACTTGGCTAGCAAATGCGATGGCAGGTCCAACACCAGTTTCAGCATTAATCCACGCTGCTACGATGGTAACTGCTGGTGTGTATTTGGTAATTCGCTCTCACGATTTATTTTCGCAGGTTCCAAATGTAAGTTATTTTATAGCTTGTTTAGGTGCTTTTGTAGCTTTATTTGCTGCTTCAATGGCAATTGCTGCAAAAGATTTAAAAAGAATTGTGGCATTTTCTACACTTTCTCAACTTGGATATATGTTCGTAGCTTGTGGTTTAGGAGCTTATAAAATAGCATTATTTCATTTAGTAACTCACGCATTTTTTAAAGCATTATTATTCTTAGGTGCTGGAAATATTATGCACGCAATGCACGATGAATTAAACATTTATAAAATGGGTAAATTATATAAACCTATGAAAGTTACAGCAGTTTTAATGATAATTGCAAGTTTAGCTTTAAGTGGTATTTATCCATTCGCAGGATTTTTCTCAAAAGATAAGATTTTAGATTTTGCATTTGTAACAGAGCATTTTGGCTTATATTCTGTTTTATTATTTACAGCGTTTTTAACAGCGTTTTATAGTTTTAGACTATTAATGATGGTATTTTTTGCTCCAAAAAATCACACAATCCATCCACACGAAGCAAAACCTATAGCATTAATTGCAATGCTACCTTTAGCAATATTAGCAATTATTGCAGGTTTTTGGGATAGTAAATTCTTTGATTTTATTAGAATTCCTATGCAAGAATTACACCATAATTATGTATTAATTGCTATTTCTTTAGTGGTTGCTATAGCAGGAATTGTTTTAGCTATAGTAGTTTATAAAAATGGTGCAAAAGAAACTTGCAATTGTAAATATAAAAAGCTTTTAGAAAATGAATATTATATACCTAAATTATATGAGATTATTTTCATACAACCTTATAAATGTTTAGCTAAAGTATTAACAGGATTTGAAGAAGGTCTATATTCATTTATTTTTGAATGTCCTAAAAAGCTTTTAAGTCTTGTTTCTTGTGAGAACAAAAACAATAACTTAACTCTTCACATTGTGTTTATTTGTGCATTTTGTGTGTTTTTACTTTTAACAATGGTGGTGATATATGCTTAGTTTATTGATATTTTTACCTTTAATTTTTGGGGTTAGTGCATATTTTATAAATGATAAGGCTTCTAAAATTAGCGGAATTTTATTTTCTTTTATAATTTTATGCCTTAATTATTATGTGATAATTGATGAAATTCATACATTTAACTATACTTTAATAAAAGCTTTTAATTTTGGGATTAATTTAAAAGCTGATGAGATAGCATTTACTTTAGCTTTTGTGGCAAATTTAATGCTATTTTTGTCAATGTGCTTTTTTTCTAAACAAACAAAAGACTTTTTAATAAGTGCTATGATTTTAAGTGCTTGTATGAATGGTTTATTTTTAGCAAATGATGCTTTATTATTTTATATTTTTTGGGAAGTTTCATTATTTCCACTTTTATATTTAATGGTTAAAAACAATGAAGCAAAACTAGCTAGGTCATTTTTTGTATTTGCATTTTTAGGCTCAATTTTTATGCTACTTGCTATGATTTATCTAGCTTATAATGCAAGAGTTAATGATGCGATTTTAAATTTTGATATTAGTTATTTCTCAACTACAAATTTAAGTCCTATTGAAAATACTTTATTATTTATAGGATTTTTCCTAGCATTTGCTATAAAAGCTCCTATTTTTCCATTTCATAGTTGGGCTATTAAAACTTATTCAAAAGCACCTAATTTTGTTTCTGTAATGCTTGCAAGTTTTAAAATGGCGCCTTTTGGAATGATTAAGTTTTGCCTTCCTTTATTTGCTGTTAGTATTAATGAATTTAGTGGGATAATTTATACATTATGTATAATTTCAGCAATTTATGCAGCGCTTCTAGCAAGCAATGCGAAAAATTACAAAGAATTAAGTGCAATGAGTTCAATATCACACTTAGGAATTATTTGTTTAGGTATTTTTTCTATGCATCCAATTGCTTTAAGTGGAGCTGTTGTTTATATGGTAGCTCATGCTATTGTAAGTGGGGCAATGTTTTTTTACGCTGAAATTTTAAAAGATAATTACAAAACTTATAATCTAAGTGAGTTAAAGGGCTTAGCTAAACATATGCCTTATTTGACATTTATTTTTGGAGTTTTATTATTTTCATCAATTTCTTTACCACTTACTATAAGCTTTGCAGGTGAGTTTTTGGTTCTTTATGGAGTATTTGCAGCTAGTAAGATGGCTGGAGTTTTTGCTACTTTAGTTGTGATACTTGGAGCTGTTTATATGCTCAATATGTTTAGAAATAGCTTTTTAAGTAAAGAAAATGAAGCTAAAGACATAAAGGTTAGTTTATCTAAGATAATAATTTTATCTTTCATAGCTTTGATTATAATTGTATTTGGAGTAAATCCTAATATAATTTTAGATTATATCAACTTTGCGGTATAAGGAGATAGAATGCAACTTGATTTAAATGTATTACTTATTTTACCTGAACTTGCTTTGATAGTTTTTGCTTGTTTTATATTGGTTGCTAATTTATTTTATAAATTTGATTTAAAAGCTTTAAAAGGGCTTAGTATTGTGGCTTTAATAATTGCTATTATTTGCCAATTTAATTGCCCTTATGATGAGAGTTTTTTTGATTTATTTATATTTGATAATTTAGCAAAATATTCAAGTATATTAATCAATCTATCAGCTATTTATTTTCTACTTGCTAATAAAAGAGCTGATGAAGGTGAGTTTTTTGCATTATTTTTAATGATGATAGCTTGTTTAAATTTTATGGTAAGCACTAATAATTTAATAGTAGCTTTTATAACTCTTGAAGGCTCTTCTTTAGCACTTTATAGCTTAATAGCGTTTAAGAAAAAAGCAATTGAAGGTGCTATTAAATACTTTAATTACGGAATGCTAGGCTCAGCATTTTTTGCTATGGGTTCTGCAATGTATTATTTTGATAGTGCAAGTTTAGAACTAAACTCACTAGCTACAATTAGCACGGCTAGTATTTTAGCCTTTGTTATGATAGGAATTACAATATTATTTAAATTATCAGTAGCACCGCTTCATATGTGGCTTAAAGATGTGTATTTAAAGGCTGATTCAAGTTTAGCTGGATTTATTTCAATAGTTCCAAAAATAGCTATGATGGTATTTGCATATAGATTTATGATTTCATTTGAAAATTTCTTCAATGTAAGTGAGATTATTTTAATTATTGCTTGTGCTTCTATGCTTTTTGCTAGTGTTATGTCATTAAAGCAAGATAATGCAAAATCAATGTTAGTATATAGCTCTGTTTCACATTCATCGTTTGCTTATTCAACCCTTGCATTTTTTCATTTATCAAGCCAAATGTTTTTATATTATTTTTTAACATTTGCATTTGTAAATATCGCATTATTTATGTTTTTAGGTGCGTTTAAAGACACAAATTATGAGAATTTAAAAGGGGTGTTTAAGAAATATCCTTTATTAGGAATTTGTATTGTTGTATTATTGTTAAATCTTGCAGCATTGCCACCATTTGGCGTATTTTTTGCTAAGGTTGGTGTAATTAATATAGCTTTAAATGCTAATATTTATGCAGCAATTTGTATGGCACTTAGCTCAATTATTATGCTATTTGCTTATTTAAGATTTATAAAAGCAATTTTTGCAGATAAAGAAATAGGATTTTTATATTTTAATAACGCTCAAAAAATAGTTTTAATTTTAGCAATTATTGCTTCTTTTGTTGCAAGCGTTGGATTAGATTTTTTAGCTTAAAAATTAATTTAAGCTAAAACTAATTTTAAATTTGTATAATTCATCTTTTCATTGCAAAAGGACAGATGGGTGAGTGGCTGAAACCACACCCCTGCTAAGGGTGCAGCTCTTAATCGGGGCTCGAGGGTTCAAATCCCTCTCTGTCCGCCACTTTTCAAAGACTTATTTTTATGCGCTCGTAGCTCAGCTGGATAGAGCATTTGATTGCGGTTCAAAAGGTCAGGGATTCGAATTCCTTCGGGCGCACCATTTTTTAATTTTTATTTTAAATTTATTTCATTCAATAATGCTTTTTTATATTTTTATTTTACAAGTATATAATATTTTGTTTTTTTAAATAAAATATTAGAAAGCTTAAAAATGTTTAGTAATTACACAAAAAGACAAAAATTAATTATAGCTTCATCATCTCTTGGAATGTGTCTTGAGATGATGGATATTATGTTTATTGCATATTCTCTTAATTTTATTATACAGGAGTTTTCACTAAGTAATAAAGAAGCGGGTGCTATTCCTACGATTACAAATTTATCTATGCTTATAGGTGGGTTTATTCTAAGTTATTTGGCTGATAAGTATGGTAGAATTAAAGTTTTTACTTATTCAATTTTATTATTTGCAATCGGTACTAGTTTTATATATTTTGCAAATACATATTATTGGCTTATATTTTTTAGAGTTTTATCAGGACTTGGTGTAGGTGGAGAGTATGGTGTTGGAATGAGCTTGATAAAAGATGAATTTGGCAAAACAAAAATGGGAAAATATTCAAGTATGATTACTATTTTTGGACAAATTACAGCTGCATTTGTAGCTATTTTAGCTGGAATTTTACTTTCGTATGGTTGGCGATATTTATTTTTAGTAGGTTTAATTCCAGTTGCATTAGCATTTTATATAAGAGTATGTTTAAAAGATGTTAAAAGTAATAATTTTGTCAAATTAGATTACGCAAAAGTGTTTCAAGATAATTTTTATTTGACTATTGCTTTATCAATTATGGTTATTGTGCAAGTTGCTGGATATTTTGGAATGATTAATTGGCTTCCGTCTATGGCACAAAAAGCTTTAAATTTATCATCTTCTAATTCTAGTTATTGGATGATTAGCACTATTTTTGGAATGTGTGTGGGTATGATTATATTTGGTAGAATATTTGATAAATTTGGACCACGAATTAGTTATGGAGTATTTTTAATAGGCTCGGCTATCTTAGTTTATGCTTTTACTTTAGTTACTAATTACACACAGCTTTTAATAATAGGTTTTGTTATAGGTTTTTTTAGCAATGGAATGTTCGCTGGATATGGAGCTTTAGTAAATATTATTTACCCATCAAATATTAGTGCTAGTGTGAATAATCTAATAATAAATATAGGTCGTGCAATAGGTGGATTTAGTTCAGTCATTATAGGGATTTTGCTTGATTTATATAATAATACATTTGTAGTTATGGCATTTTTAAGTATGCTTTATTTAACAAGTTTTTGCATAATGCTAAGTCGTAAAGAGTTAAAAAGAGATAATTTTATTAAATCAAAGGAGAGAATTTGAAAACCATAATCGCATTAGATTTTGACACCTTAGAGCAAAGCCGTGAATTTGTATCAAAACTATCAGCAAAAAATCTTGAAAACTATGCAAAAGAGCATAATTTAAAATTAATTATGCCTTATTTAAAAGTCGGTATGTGGCAATACTACACAGCTGGAAATGACTTTTTAAAAGAGCTAAAAGACTTAGGTTTTAATATATTTTTAGATTTAAAATTAATTGATATTCCAAATACTATTTATAATGCTACTAAGACACTTTTAAAAAATGATATTGATATTTTAAGCCTTCATTCTTTTGCAGGCGAGCAAGCTTTAAAGGCTGCTGTTAATGCTAAAAATGAATTAGGTAGCAAGTGTGAATTATTTGGAATTTCTGTATTAACTTCGTTTGAAGAAGAAGAATTTAAAAATGATTTAGGCTTTAATGGAAGCATTAATGATTGCGTAAAACAACGCTGTTTAATTAGCAAAAAAGCAGGTCTTGATGGTATAGTAAGTAGTGCTTATGAAGCAAAATTTGCTAAAGATTTAGGACTTAAGGCTCTTACGCCTGGCATTAGATTTTTAGGCAATGATGCAAATGACCAAGCAAGGGTTGCTACGCCAAAATTTGCTATAGAAAACAATATTGATTATATTGTAGCTGGTAGAATGATTACAAAGAGTTCTAATCCTATTAGAGCTTATTTTCAATGTATAAAAGGAGAAAAAAATGAATAAAGAAGTTGCAAGTGAAGTTGTAAAAATATTAAAAGATTGTGAAGCAATATTTATTAATACTAAAGAATTTTTCACATATTCAAGTGGTATTAAAAGCCCTATATATTGTGATAATCGTGTGTTAATTAGCTATCCAAAAGAGCGTAAAATCATAGCAAATCATTTAGCGAATTTGATTAAAGAAAAAGCAGGAGATGTTGATTACATAGCAGCAACTGCTACTGGAGCTATTGCTCACGGAGCTTGGGTGGCTGATATATTAAACAAACCATTAGTATATATATTATCAAAAAACAAAACCCACGGAAGAGCAAAGATGATTGAAGGAAGCTTTAAGCACGGAAGCACTTGCGTTGTGCTAGAAGATTTAATCTCAAGTGGCGGTTCAAGTATTGCTGCTGTTGGTGCTGCTAGGTCTCACGGATTAGATGTAAAAGGTGTGTTTTCAATATTTAGCTATGAATTAAATCAAGCTAAGAAAAATTATGAGAGTATTGATTGCCCTGCTTATTCGCTTAGTGGATTTTCTGCATTTAGTGGATTTTTAAGCGATGAAGAAGTAAAAGTTCTAAACGAATGGCGTGACGCTCAAGAATAAAATAATTTTAATTTCAAATTCCGATTTTGGAATTTGAATATCTTCAGACCTTCTTTACTTTACAAAAAATAATTTTTATAATATTTACTTAATAGTTAAAATTAAGGAGAAATAATGGCTTTTAAGAACGCAGTAGTTACAAAAGAATTTGATGAAAAATACAAAATGACAGATATTTTTTGCAATTATACAGATAGCTTATACTATAAACAAAATCATATGATGCCAAATAGATATCGTTTAGTGATAGATGAAGAATTAGATTGTTTTATAATACAAGCTTATAATTTTTTAGACCCTGAATTAGAGCATGCAAGACTTAGCAAAGGCTTGTGGATTTTGTATTATAAAGGTAATTTGATTGAAGTTATACTTGATTATGATTTTGATATAACAATAGATGGTGTTTTATACGATAAAGTTTGGAGTATTTTTGATATTAAAAACAATGAATTATTAAGTGAAAAAGAAGTTATAAATCTTCTTAAAGAAATATTAGATGTTTATAATGTGGCTGGTGCCTGGGGCGAAATTGAAGAAGATTATAAAGTGTATGTAAGAGATGAATTGATAAAAGAATAAATATTTTAAATCCTAATTCAAATTCTTTAAAAATTGTGGAATTTGGTTTAAAAAAAGGTAAGCAAATGGCTTTTAAAAACGCAATTATTGATGATAGATTAGAGAAGAAATACTCACTTTCTTATATTTACGCAGAACATACTGATGATTGGTATGGCAGACAATATCATAAATTTCCTTATGATTGGGATATTGTAATAGATGAAGAATTAGACTGCTGGTTTATGAATTGTATGTATTTTGATGACCCTGAGCTAGACTATGCTAAACTTGATAAGTCATTGTGGGTATTGTATTACAAAGGTGAAGTAATAAAAATTATTTTAGACCGAGATTTTCGTATAAAAATAAATGGAACTTTATATGATATAGTTTGGAAAATACTATCTATAAAAAACAATAAAATATTAAATGAAAAAGAAATCATAGAATTGCTAAAAGATATTTTAAAAGTCTATGGAGTTAATGGATTTTGGACTGAAAAAGAAGAATGCACAATTTATGTAAGAGATGAAGTGCTAGGAGAATACATATAAACAAAAGGAGATTTTATAATGGAAAAAATTGTGATAAAAATTGTAATTTTAATTGCAATATCGCCTATTTATTGTTTTTTGTTTATGATGGTTATTTTTGGATATTCTGCTAATGATATGTATAATTTATCAATTTTACAAGCACCTTATGGAAGTTTGATTGGCTCAATATTTATTATACCTTTATGTTTTTTAACTCATATAATATATAGCGTTGTATCAAAAGAATTATGTAAAGCGTTTTTATCTATTGTATTTTGTCTTTCTTTTATTCCTGTTTTGACCTTATCAATAGGCGGAATAATAGCTTTGATTTTGCCATTTATGTATTATTATTTATTAGTAATGTTATATAAGAAATTCTTTAAAAGTAAATCAAGTTTTATAGGCAATACACAGCTTAGAGTAGATTTTAAAACTATACAAATTGATAACGAAATTTATGAAAAATATAAAATAAATGAAGCACTTACTAAATATAATACACAAGATACCATATTCAACACAAAAACAATACTATTTAATAAAGAGCTTGATTGCTTTTTTATTGATTGTGATTTAAATTCAAATAGAATATTTTGGATTTTAAAATATAAAACAGATATTATTAAAATACTTCTTGTGCATGAAAAGCGTTTATCAACTGATACTGCTATATTTGTAATCATAGATATTGAGGGTAATAATTTACTTAGCAAAGAAGAAGTGATTTATTTATTAAAAGAAATCTTAGATATTTATAATCAAGATAAACAAGTAAAATACACATTATTAGATAAAAAATATTAAATGATTAAAGAAATTTTAAAATTCATAATTATATTTGCTTTAACTCTTATAAATGCTGTTTTTATATATCTTGCAATTAAATCTTGTTTTATTGAAAATTATTTGTTTTTAATGTTTGTTTATATGTTTGTTCATTATTTTGTTTTATCAATGAAGTATTTTTATGATAAATCAAAATTTTTTGCCATTGTTTTATTTAGTTTAATTTCACTTATTTTTATGGTAGAAAATTGGCTATATTTTATGATTTTTATCGCTATTTATATCCTTGTAATTTATATATTAAGAGAAGTTGATACAAGTAATGCGATTTATGTGATTAATCCAAAAAGATTTGATTTAGTCCATATAACTTTTTGATTTTTAATGCTGCTTTCATTTATTAGTATTGTAAGCTTTTTAAAAGATGAATTAATTATTTATAAAATAATCGGCGTAGTAATTATATTATGCACTTTAATTATATTTTGTGGTGTTAAAAGAGTGATTTGCTATGAAGATTGCTTGGTGTTTGTAAAAGGCTTAGGAGTTAGCAAAATAAAATATGATGATATTAAAGGGTATTATTTTTTTAAAACAAATTTTAAAAATACTATAAGAATTTTTTTAAAGCGAAAAAGATTTAAGATTTTTTATATTTCTTATGAGCTTTCCTTTAATAAATTTAATAAAAGCGATTTAGAAAAATTAGAAGAATTAATCAATAAAAATGAAAATAAACAAAGAAAATCATTATGTGGTTAAAAGTATTAGAGCTTATTTTAAATACTTTTTTTGTAAATTTATTAGTTAGTTTTAAATACTATATGATAAGTAAATTTTATAAATAATTTTTATTTTAATCTTTTATAATTTTTGATTAGGTATATCAAAATAGTTATAAAACTAGGGATTAAAAATATAAAGTTAAAAAAGCTTAAAATACTTATATAATTAATCCCAAAACCATATTTATTAAATTTTAAATCAGGTGGAAATGTTAATACAATAAAAGCTAAAAAACAAAGAGCTAAAAGCCTTAAAATTAAAGCTTTTTTGCTTAAATTTATTTTAAGATTTGTGGTATTTTTAAGCATTATAAGTTTCATAAAATATATAGCGATAAAAACTAAAAATATAGTAATTATCATGGCAAATAAATCATTTAGTCTAACTAAGCCCTCAAAAATAATCACAGGCATCGCTAAGATTAAGCAAAATAAAGCTAATTTATTAGCTTTTGCTTTATAAATAAGGCTTAAAAACAATACGCTAAAAAATGGCACTATAAAAATCTCTATAAAATATGTATGAAAAGTAAATTTATATTCAAACATATCAAGCAAAAGCATTAAATAACCACAAAGCAAATAACAACTATAAAACACAAGTAAAATCGCCCAAAATTTAAAAAAATCACTTCTGTTTAAACTAGCTTTATAGTTTAGTAAAAGCATATTTAGAATAGTATTTAAAAAAATATTAAACATTTTAAAAAGCCTTTTTTTGTTAATTATTTTTATTATAATAAAATTTATGAATTTGTATTTGTAGCTAAATTTTAATAATTTAGCTATTTTTTTGATACATTTTAATGGAATTTCTATTTTTATTTGAAATTCTTCAATATCTTTTAGTAATCACCATACTAACTACTATCTGAATTTATATCATAACTTATAGTAGTCGATACCACATTATGCTCTATTAAAACATTGTTTTAATATAATCCTAATTTTGCCTATTTATAAATACATTTTACCTACTGAAATATATTAAATAATGAAAATAAAGCAAATTTTCATCTACTTCCTTGCCAATTAATTTAGATTTTATAAAAACTATTTTCATAAATCTTAAGCATAAATTTTATTTTTATAATAATTAATCCTTATTTTTAACATAAAACCTAGCATTAATTTTGCCATTACCTAAAAGCTTTTTTAACTCATCTTTACTAATGCCATAAATTGTTCCTAATTTAGTAAAACTCCAAGAATTATTATCATAATAAATTACTATATTATTAGCATTATATAAAATCAAATCAAGTGCTTTAGCTTGAAAATATTTATCATTAGTAGGAAGATTTTTATCAATTCTTCCTACCTTTTCAAACCCACCATAATCATTCATTAAAATATTTAAATCAGACTTTTGTAATACTTCATAAAGAGCAGTTGATGATGAATTGCTTTCTAATTTTATTTTTAATTCTTGATTATTTATTTCAACATATATTTCATCATTGCTAAATCCATTTAACATACAAAAAGCTCCTAAACCAATAAAAATACTAAAAACTTTTCTTAAGTATATGAATAATTTCATCTTTATTAAGCTCCTTATAACCACCATTTAAGATGAATACATTATTAGCAATATCTTCAATCAAGCTTTCATCTACTAATAAATCTTTTATATTCATACAAAGACCTAGCTCACTCATCCAATCTCTCATAGCAAATAGTCCTAATTTAGCTATTTCTTCATCGCTTTTATTATCTTTTATACCCCAGACATTAATAGCAAACCTTTTAAATTTATCAATATTATAAGGCATTATATATTCATAATACGCCAAGCTAATAGCACTTAAAGTAGCTCCGTGCGTTGCATTGGTAAAGCCACCAATTGCCTGACCTATCATATGAACCATCCAATCTCCATTTTTACCACAATGAAGCATAGTATTTAATGCTAGAGTACTTGCCCACATAATATCACTTCTAGCCTTATAATCATTAGGATTTTTATTTGCAATTTTGCTTGATGAGATTATTGAACGCATAAGCCCTTCTGCTAAATAATCACTCACATTATCATCTTCTTTTGAAAAATATTGCTCTAAAATATGATTAAACGCATCATAAATTCCATTTATCATTTGGTATTTGCTAAGACTTAAAGTGTATTTAGGATTTAATATAGAAAACTTAGGAAATACTCTTTTATCATTAAAAACTTTTCCTATTTTTTGATGAGTTTTTTCATTTGTAATTACACTACCACCATTCATTTCAGAGCCTGTCCCACACATTGTCAAAATACAACCTAGCGAAACTACATCACAATTTGGCTCAAGTTGATTTATAAAATACCTATCCCAATAATCATCGCTTGAGTTTATACTAACTGCTAAAGCTTTTGTATAATCACAAACAGAACCGCCACCTAAAGCTAATAAAAAATCAGCTTTATGCTCTCTTGCTATCTTTACACCTGAGTTTAATTTTTCTAAAGTAGGATTTGGCATAACACCATCAATATATGCTACATTTTTGCCTAATTTATCTAGTATTTTTACAATTTGGTTAAAAATACCATTTTTATGCACCGAGCCGCAACCATAAACCAAAACAATGTTTTTACCATATTTACTTAGTTCAAATTCTAAAGATTGCTCTACTTCATCAGTAAAATAAATCTTAGTTGGATTGTGAAAAATAAAATTATTCATAAAAAATCTCCTTGTTTTAAAAGTAAAATAATTTTATTTATTTTTAAAAGAAATATCAAATACTTATAATATATAATTAATTATAAAAATTAATTATTTCTAAGGAATATTATGGAAATTAGAGTTTTAAAATACTTTATAGAATCTGCAAAATTACAAAACATAACTAAAGCAGCTAATAAATTAAATCTTACTCAACCAAATCTATCAAGACAATTAAAAGATTTAGAAGTAAAATTAGGGCAAAAACTTTTTATTAGGACAAATTATAAAATCATTCTCACAAAAGAAGGAGAAATGCTTTATAAAAGAGCTTGTGATATTTTAGATTTAGTTGATAAAACCGAGCAAGAATTTAAAAATTTAAAAGATTTTAATGGTGGAGATGTTTATATAGGCTGTGCTGAATCGATCGGAATAGCAAAAATAGCAAAAACTGCTAAAAAACTACAAAATAAAAATTTTAAGTTTCATATATTTAGTGGAAACTATGAAAGCGTTTTAGAAAAATTAAATAATTCTTTGATTGATTTTGCTGTGATAATTCAAAATTTTAATGTGGATAATTTTAATGTTTTAGATCTAAAACATAGTGATGATTGGGGAATTTTAGCAAAAAAGAATTCTAAATTAGCAAAAAGAGATTTTATAGAGGCTAGTGATTTATTTAAAATACCACTAATTATTTCAAACCAAGGTTTTTCACAAGAATTACCAGAAATTTTAAGGCTAAATAAAGATAGGTTAAATGTAGTGGCTACTTATAATTTATTATTTAATGCGGCATTATTTGTAAAGCAAAATTTAGGCTATGCTTTGTGTATAAATAATATTATAACTGATGATGAAATATGCTTTATACCATTAAAACCAAAAACTAGCTCAAATATAAAACTAATTTATAAAAATGATAATTTATCAAAATCAGCACAGATTTTTTTAAAAGAATTGCGAAAAGACTTAAAAAACTAATTTGAAATTCCTAAGAATTTCAAATTATATTTATTTTTTACGAAATTTAATATATAAAATACTACTAAGTCCTATTATTATGAAACATATTATTAAAATTTTATTTAAATATATTTTAATTAACTCTTCATTTTGCCCTAAAAAATATCCTAAAAAAACTAGTATGCTAACCCAAATAAAACTTCCTAAAGCTGTAAAAAATATGAAATTTTTTAGTTTCATTTTAGAAAGTCCTGCTGGCATTGAAATATATTGTCTAATCCCAGGAATTAATCTACAAGTAAGTGTAGAAAATTCACCGTGTTTGTTAAAGAAATTTTCAAATTTTTGAAATTTTTCATCATTTATGCCAAAAAATTTACCGTATTTTATTATTAATTTTTTACCCCAAAAATAACAAATATAATAATTTATTAAGGCGCCAAAAACACTCCCTAAAACTCCACAAAAAATACAAAGCCATAAATTTAATTCATTTTTTTGCGATAAATACCCAGCTGGAATCATAACTACTTCACTAGGAAATGGGATAAAACAACTTTCAAGTGTCATTAAAAAAATAATTCCAAGATAGCCCCAAGTACTAGCAGTATCAAGTATAAAATTAATTATTTCATTCATAAAAATCCTTTAAATAAATCGTGGATAATATCATTTAAAAGTAAAAATAATCATCAAAGAAAATTAAAAAATAATTTTATTAATATTCAATAAATATAAAATTTATTAATAATTTATTTATATTTAATAAATTTTATTTAAAATATTATTTATAATGTTGTTTTTCACAAGGAATACCATCTGTCTTTTGATTATTGCATTGTTTAAGATGTGCTTTAGCTACTTCATAGTTTTGCATCTGGGAACAATATTATTTTTTAGAACAATCAACTTGGAATCCATATAAATTTATAAATATGAAAAAAATCATTAAAATTTTCATATAAAATTCTTAAATAATAATTATGTATATTTATTAAAAGTATAATGTGAAAAAGTAAAGGATAATAATGAATTCAAGTTTATTTTTAATGGGGAGAATTAAAGAATTAGCAAATGAAATGATACTTCAAGAGCTTAGTAAAAGAATTGAATTTGAGCTATCATTTTCTCATGCTGATATTTTAAATATACTTTTTGATGGCAATGAATATTGTATGGTGCAAATAGCACAAAAAATTCATAGAAGCAAGGCAACAGTTAGTGTTTTGATAGATAAATTAGAATCTAAAGGCTATATATCAAAGCGTCAAAGCAAAAATGATAGCAGAATGACACTTATTAAAGCAACGACTAAAACTATGGAACTTAAAGAAATTTTTGCTGAAATTTCAGGTATAGTTTTTGATAGATTATTTGCTAATTTTTCAAATGCAGAAAAACTTTTTATAGAAGAATTGCTTCAAAAAATGTTAAACAATATAGAAAAATAATAAAATTTTAAGTTTTTTATTTTAAAATAGTTAGATATCTAATTATTAAGGAGATAAAATGTCAAATTTTAGTATTGAAACTTTAGGAGATTTTTCTAAATTGCAAAGAGTTGAGCTTAAGGATAAGCTTGGATTTACTGGCTGTGAAATAAGTATAAATACACTTAATGCAAACACAAATGTACCTTTTATTCATTATCACAAAGAAAATGAAGAAATTTATATTATATTAAGCGGTGATGGTAGTATAAAATTAGATAACGAACTAATTAATATAAAAAAAGGAGATATAATAAGAATATCACCTAGAACTAAAAGACAAATTTTTGCTAATAGTGATTTAAATTATATTTGCATTCAAACAAAAGAAAATTCTCTTAAAAATTATACTATGACTGATGGGATTATAGAATAATTTTTGTATTGATATTGTTTTAGTTTTTTAAAATAATATCAATTATTATAAAGTTAAATTTAACTAGTCTGGTTTTTTATTTTATGTTATTAGCGTGTTAATTTTTATGGTGTAAATTTAATACGCATACATATTAATTTTTAAAGAAAGGTCTAGTATGAAAAGATTTGCAACGATTTTCTTTTGTGCATTTAGTATTTTAGGTGCTAATTTATTAGCTAATGATGACACGCCCCCTAAGGAGCTTTTACAATTATTACACGACCATACTCCGCTAAAGCCTACTAAGGTTTTTGATGATGTTTATTGTCTTGGGACAAAAAGCGTTGTAGCATACGCAATAACAACTAGCGGAGGAATAATTTTAATTGATGCTATGTGGGATAATGATGATGCAAAAGTGATTGAAGATGGGTTAAAAGCTTATAATTTAGACCCAAAAGATGTAAAAATTATCTTAATTACTCACGGGCATGGTGATCATTATGGTGGGGCTAAGTATTTTCAAGATAAATATAACGCAAAAGTTATGATGAGTGCTATTGATAAGGATTTTATGTATTCATATAACGAAGGCCCAAATGACCCAAAATACCCTAAGCCAACGATTAATCATTTACTAAAAGATAAAGAAATAATAAAGCTTGGCAATAAAGAAATCAAAACTTTCTTAACCCCAGGACATACCATAGGAACTACTTCAATTATCTTTGAAAGCTCGTTTAATGGTAAGAAATTTAATGTATTTTTATGGGGTGGAAATGGAATTTCAAAAGATAAAAATCTACAAATTGCTTATGATAAATCTTTAGATGAGTTTAAAAAAGAGCTTGATAAAAACAATGTAGTAGCAAAGTTAGAATCACATTTGTTTCAGGATAATGGATATGAAAAATTAGAAAATATTTATAATAATAATTTCAAAACTCATCCATATATCATAGGAAAAGAAGGCATAGATGCTTGGTATAAAGAATACAAAGGACATATAAAAGCAAAATTAAATAACAATTAATAGTTAAAATAGCAGTTGCAAGGAGAAAATATGAATATAGGTATCAAAATCTGTGCGACTGCTAGAATTATTTATCAGCATTTACATAAATCATTTTTAGACTTAGACATTACACCTGAACAATGGATAGTATTAAATGCTTTATGTAAAAGCCCAAAAATCTCACAAAAAGAGCTTTCAGAACTTACCCAAAAAGACCAAAACACAATAAAAGCAATAGTTGATAAGCTTGTTGTAAAAGATTTAGTAATTAGAAAAACTAATCAAAATGATAAAAGAGCCTTTATTTTAAGTCCTACAAAAAAAGCCAAAGAATTAGCACTAATTTGCACCAAAATAGACAATATTATGTTAGATAAAATTCTAAGTGTTTTTAAAGATGAAAAAGAATTAAAGGACTTTTTAAATAAGCTTGATACGATTAATAAAGTTGTTAGTAAATAATTAAAAATGAATTATTATTTATCATATAATAATTAGTTTTATGGATAAAATGATATTTAAATTTAATTTATTGTATAAAATACTATTAATATTATTAAAAATATTATGTTTAAAATACTAAAAATTATTAAAAATTTTATTCTATTTATTTGATTTTTTATAAGTCTAAAAGTTATTAAATTTGCCATAGATGAAATTAATGTCCCAAGTCCACCTATATTTACACCTATTAGTAGTTCTTGATAGTTCATAAAGTTATGTAAGAGTAGTGTAGCAGGGACATTTGAAATAAAATTTGATAACAATATAGCATTAAATACCATATCCTTAAATAATAAGAATTTAGATAAGTTTTCAATATTTAAACCAACAAAAATAAATAAAAAAATAAATGTAAAAAGTAGGGTATAATCAATCATAAAAAATATTTTATAATTTTTAAAAATAATTGCAAAGCATACTATAATAAAAGCGAAATTTATATTTACTATATTTAAAACAGCTAGAATACATATTAAAAATACTATGTAATCAATATATGAATTTTTTAATTTTATTTTTTGATTTTTTATATTTATTTTTTTTGGTTTAAAAAATATAAAAATTATTATATTTAATAACAAAAAAGATAATAAAACATATGGATAAATAATTTTAATAAATTCTAATAAATTTAAACTATAAAAAGTATATATAAAAATATTTTGCGGATTACCAAAAGGGCTTAAAGATGAGCCTAAATTTGCAGCTATTGTTTGTAAAGATAATATTAATATTTTATTAATATTAATATTTTGTAGCATGTATAAAGTAAATGGAATTAAAATTATTAGTGCAACATCATTTGTGATAAACATTGATAAAAAAAATGTTGTATTTGTGATAGCAAAAGTTATTGATAAATTTGACTTAAAAATTGAAGTAATTTTATTAGCTAAATAAATAAAAGTATTATTTAATTCTAAGGTTTTTAAACTCAACATAAATATAAAAAGTAAAATAATGGTTTTAAAGTTTATACTTTCATATGCTAAATTTAAATTAAAATTTAAAATTAAACTAAACAATGCTAAGACAAAACTAATAATTAATACAAAATCTATTTTTTTTATCAACATAAATAATTCCTGTATGATTATAACATATAATAATTTTATCAATATTTCAAGGATTATATTTTAAGGATTTTTACATAAAAATTTAGATATTTTGCAAATTATTTTGATAATAAATAGCAAATGGTTTATAGTAAAAATATGTATTCTATTTTAGAGCTTGTTTTATGATTAGTTTTAAAATATATTTTAAATTTACAATGCAAATTATCATTGTTAATATTTACATTTTTTTAAGGCTTTATTTATTAATAAATATTTTTGTTTTTATTTATTATTTGATAAATTGAATTTTTCTCAATTTATCAATTTTTTATGCCATTTATATTTTCTAAAAATTCAAATAGTTTTAATAATTATTTTGTTGTTTAATATCTTCTACAATTTCTTTAGACAAAGCATTTATAGCATTAACTTCTCTTTCTTTGGTTTCATCTAAACATAATATATGTTGAATATTTTTAATAAAACCTGGGTTATATATTAAATTTAAGCGTTCTTTATACCTTAAAACTTTTTCATTGCGAATAATTTTAAAACTATAGCTTAATCTAGGAAAGGCAATGCTATCGCTTCTTAATTTTTTGATTGGAAAATCTTCTCCTTTAAAAATACGCCTAAAATAAATACTTATTACAAGTTTATCAGTTGAATTTTTATTTAACATATTATTTTCGGTTAAATTTTTAATTATTTCAGAATTAAATTTATCTTCTATAAAATCTTTTGTAATGTATTTGCTCTCATCTTTTGGAAAATGTTGCTGATAAAATTCAAATTCAATCTTATTAAAATTATAATTACCAGCAACAGGTATAAGCGTTTTTTGTGTTTTTGCACATCCTGAAAATAATATAAGTAAAAAAATAATTAATAAATTACTTGTTAAAATTTTCATATCGCTCCCTTATTTTTTTATATCATCATTTTAGCTAGGGCTTTTGCTTCTTTATAATCTACCTTTCCACTGCCTAATAATGGAATTTCTTTTATCAAAATATATTTACTAGGTTTATAAATTGCTAGTATTTCGCTTTGTTTTATTAAATCTACAAAATAATCAAATTTTTCTTCACTACATTCAATTAATAAAACTACCATCTCGCCTTTTTTATCATCTTCTAAAGAAGTAGAGCAGAGTTTTACTTCATCATTATTAATCACTTTAGCAACTTCACTTTCAACAAGTCCTAAAGAAATCATCTCTCCACCAATTTTTGCAAACCTTGAATATCTATCTACAATGTATAAAAATCCATCTTCATCTAAATGTCCCTTATCTCCTGTGTTATACCATCTAATGCCATCTATTTCTTTTATAACTTCGGCAGTTTTTTCAGGATTATTTAAATATCCTTGCATTACTTGGTGTCCGCCTATTAAAATAAGTCCATCTTCGTTTGCTTTTAATTCTTCATAGCTTAGTGGATCAACTATTCTAATAGCAGTGCCAGGTAAAGGCATACCTACGCTTTTGTCTTTATTTGCTCTATGTAGTTGCCAATATGTGCTATCAAATTTATTAGGTAAATTCACACTTGCAACAGGTGTTGTCTCGGTAGCTCCGTAACCTTCGTAAATATTTTTTTTGAACTTTAGTTCAAAAGCTGATTTAATCTCGGGCTTTAATTTTTCAGCACCTGCAACTACAATTCTAAGGCTATCAAACATAATTTCATCTATTTTTTTATTTCTTGCATAAATTCCTAAAAATGTAGAAGTTGCACACATAATGCTAACATTATTTTTTACTATAGTTTTTGCAACGCCTAAAGCATCGGTAGGGTCAGCACAAGTTGCACTTTTTATCCCTTCTATTAAAGGCATAAAGGTAGTAACGGTTAGTCCAAATGCGTGAAATGGTGGTAAAGATGAGAGTATTACATCATCATCTTTTGCACAAATTATGCTAGAAATTGAAGCAATATTGCTTAAAATATTTTTATGGCTTAGCATAACTCCTTTAGGCATTCCTTCGCTACCACTACTAAATAAAATCGCAGCTGTTTTTTCATTGCTTAAATTCTTAGTAAATAAGGCTTGTAACATAAAGCTAGGTAAGATACTTATTAAAAAGAGTTTAAAGATAATATCTAGCTTTTCTTTTTTTATAGCTTTTATTAAATCTTCTAAATAAATGATATTTACATTTTCTAATTCTAATTTAAAGCCTTTATTTTCTAGCTTTTCTAAGAATTTAGATGATGTATAAATATGCTTTATATTTGCACTTTCTTTTGCTTGATTGATTGCTTTTATTCCTGCGGTGTAGTTTAGATTTACTATGGTTTTTCCAGCAAATAAACTAGCTAGATTTACAAGCGTTGAAGCAAATGAAGCAGGTAATAATATGCCTATATTTTCATCGTTAGGGATTTTTTTACTAAGCACTAGGCTTAATGCTAGGAGTTTTTTGTAGCTTATATCTCCTGCTAAAGGGTCGTTTATCGCTATATTTTGTGAGTATTTTTTAGCACTTAGGATAAAGGCTTTTTCTATTGTTTTTAGATTATCGCTTTGAGTTTTTGTAGCTAAGAATGATAGTTCAAATACTTTAGCTTTTACTAATTCTTTACTTGAATGTATGCTAAGGGCTGTTCCGAATGCTATTGCTATTTCTCTTTTACCGATTTTTTTATTTCTTAGATTGTATTCTTCATCACTTCTTGAAAACGAACTACCCCAAAGCCCGTGGATATAAAAAGGAATTATAATCCCATCATCTTCGCTTAAATCCTTGCACGCTAATTCAAATCCGCTTTTAAATTCATTTAAATGTCCGTGTCTTGATAGAGTTCCTTCAGGGAAAATACAAACAATTTCGCCTTTTTTGATATAAGTTGCAATTAATTCTAAGGCTTCTTTACTTGCAGCAGAGCTTACAGGGATTACTCCAAAATGCTTTATAAACATTCTAATATACCATTTTTGATAGTATTTTCTCTCCATTACAAAATGCACTTTTTTAGGGATTGCCATTTGTATGATAGCCCAGTCAATAAAGGAAATATGATTGCCTAATAATAGCACTCCTTTATTTTGTGGAATATTTTCAAACCCTGCTACTAATAATCTATATTTTTGATAAAAAGCAAGGCTTACTATTATTCTTACTAAAGAAAAAGGCAGTTTTATTAATACATAAAAAGAGCCTAAAAAACTCACAACTACAATGAAATAAAACAAATATAAAACATCAATTTCTAAATAAGCAAAAAAAGTAGCAAGTATGACAAAACTTAGCATAAAAATATTTTGAATAAAATTATTTCCTGCTAAGACTATACCTAATTCATTTTCTTTAGCATTAAATTGTATTAAAGAATTAAGAGCGATTGTGAATATTGCCCCAGATATGCCAAATATAAAAAATACAAGTGCAAAGGCAAATAAATTATTAAGAAAGCTTATTAATAATGAGCTTAAAAATAATCCTAAAGCACCAAGCGGGATAAGCCCTAATTCAATGTAGTTTTTAGAAAATCTACCTGCAATTATTGAGCCTACAATAACGCCTATTGCACTAGCTGCCATTACGCCTTGCACATAAAAGGTGTTTAATTCATTTAGATGAAACTTAGCAAATACAGGAAAAGATACTAAATATAATTGAGAAATAGCCCAAAAGAAGGCAATTCCTATTATACATAGCCAAATTACTTTATTTTGAAATATTAAGCTAAGGTTGTTTTTAAGCAAAACTCCTTTTAAATAATCGTTTTTATTGAATGCTAAATTAGAATTTTCGCTTTTAACCTGCGGTAATTTAGACGCTAAAATAAATTCTAAAACACTAAAAGCTACTAGTAATAAGCCTAGTGGAGCTACTTGAGTTAATATATCCTTACTCGTGCTAAACTCGTTTAATAATAATTCAAAACCTAAAGAAAATACAAGCATTCCGCACAAAATAGCCACAATACTAACTGCATTTATAGCACCATTTCCCATAGCAAGTTGTTTGATACCAACTAGCTCTTTAATATAACCATATTTAGCAGGAGAATATAAGGCTGATTGAATACCCATAATAAGCGTCATTATAAAGGCTAGATAAAAATAACCATTGTAATAACTAAAACAAATGATTGATACTAAAAATATATTTGCTAAAGCAGTTATTTTCATAACTTTATTTTTAGGATATTTATCAGCTAAAAATCCTGATATTGAAAAGCTAAAAATATAAGGTAATAAAATTAAAGCATTAATAATTGCGGTTAAAAATAATTGCGTACTGCCATCATAAATCTTATAAACCGTGTTTTGAATGATGATTTTATGTCCTAAATCAACAAAAGCATTCAAAAACCCAACTAATAAAAATGCGATTATTCCATTGATTTTTAAAAAATCGTTTCTCATTTATAACCCCTAAGAAATAATTTATTTAACTATTTTTTTATTTTATTGTAAATTAGTTATAACGCTTTATAAGGTGGTTATAAATATGATTGGTTTGATTATTAATTGTTTTGGAATTTGAAAAATAAATGTATTTATGAGTATTTTTAGTTTTATTAAACGCTTAAAATATTTATAGGTAATAAAAGCTTATAATGCTAAAAGTAATTTAGCTAGAATTGTTTAAAAATCTAAAATTAAACAATAATTAGTGATTTTAAAAGTTATTAAATTATTGATTTAGCTAAGGTATTAATTTAAGAATTTTAAATGTATGATTTAATTTCTTATTATTTATATTTTAAGTGATTTTTATACATAGTTAAGATAACTTATTTATTATTTAAAAGGTTGTTTATATCTGATTTTTCAAGTCTATGTAGTAGCCATTCATCTTTTGTGTTAGCTCCTATTTTTTTATAAACTTCAAGACTTGGATAGTTGTCTTTAAGACAAACCCAATCAATTCTTTCGTAATCATTTTGTTTAGCTATTTTAGCTAGCTCTTTTATGAGTGCTTTTCCTATTCCTTTATTTCTGTATTCAACATCAACGAATAAATCTTCTAAGTAAATTCCACATTTTCCTAAAAATGTAGAGAAATTATTAAAATACAAAGCAAATCCAACAGGCTTTAAATCATAATAAGCTATTAAAACATAAGCTTTTTGTTTTATAAATAAGTTTTCTTTTAAAAGTTCTTTAGTAGCTACAACGCTACTTGATAAGTTTTCATAATCAGCTAATTTTTTAATAAATTCTAAGATTAAATCTAAATCTTTTTCTGAAGCTTTTTGTATTGTAATCATTCTATAAACGAAATTCTACAAACGGAGAAAAATCTCCGTAATATTAGCGTTTAAGTTCTTTAATTCTTGCAGCTTTACCGCGTAATCTGCGTAGATAGAATAGTCTTGAGCGTCTTACTTTACCATGGCGAACTACCGTAATACTTTCTAGACTATCAGAATAAATTGGGAATATTCTTTCTACTCCAACACCATTTGCACCAATTTTGCGAACCATAAAAGTTTCACCTGTGCCTTGACCACGACGAGCTATACAAATACCTTCAAAATTTTGAACCCTTGACTTATCACCTTCTTTAATATGAATAGCAAGTTTTAATGTATCGCCAGCTCTAAAATCAGGAATATTTTTTCCTTCAATTTGTTTAGCTTCAAACTGCTCAATATATTTATTTCTCATAGTTTTTCCTTAAATTATTGTGCTTAGCAAGTAAATCCGGGCGGTGGAATTTGGTCTTGCAAAACGATAGATGATTTTTTAAAAGGCTAATATTAGCGTGATTACCCTTAACAAAACTTGAAATTGAATAAAATTTCTTAAAAATATTATTTTTTTTATATTCAAATATAAAAGGTTTAGTAAAAGATGGAGCTTCTAATAAATAATTTTCAAAACTTTCTTCTACTAAGCTTTCTTGTTTTATTACTCCATTTATATTTCTAGCAATTGCATCACACATACAAAGAGCTCCTAATTCCCCACCCGTTAGGACAAAATCACCTATGCTAAAAACCTCATTAGCATAATTTTCATACACTCTTTCGTCAATACCTTCATATCTTCCGCATACAAAAGTAATTTCGCTTTTTAAAGCAAGTCTTTTGGCATCAATTTGTTTAAAAGGTTTTCCTGTAGGGCTTAAAAATATAATATGAGAATTTTTATAATTTTCTAAACAATCAAATAAAGGCTGGCAAGCCATAAGCATACCTGCTCCGCCGCTGATTTTCGTATCATCTACTTTATTATGTTTGTTTGTAGAATAATTTCTAGGATTGTCAAAATGTAGTTTTATAAGCTCTTTTTCTCTTGCAATTTTTAAAATGCTTTCATTAAAATAGTTTTCAATTAGATTTGGAAATAAACTTATAAAATTAAATTTCATTACGAATTTTCTAAAATACTTTTAGAATTATTTACCTTGATAATATCACTTACTGAAATTATAAAATTATTGTGAAAAGGTATATAAAAACTCTTAGATAAGCCTAAATTTACTAATTCATCGCTAGTTTTTATCTCTAATAAATCATTAGCTCCTGTTTCTAAAATATCAACAACGCTACCTAAAAACTCATCATCTTGATATACTTTTAACCCAATAATATCAAAATAAAAATATTCATCTTTTTTAAGCTTAATATTTTTTCTAGTATTTTCAATATTAGAGTAAAGCTCCATATTTACAAGTTCTTTAGCCTTATTTACATCTTCATATCCTACAAATTGCACTAAAGAATTTGAAAAATCAAAAGATTTAATTATGAATTTTTTACCATTTTTATCAAAAAATTCAGCTTTAGGTTTAAATTGTTCGTAAAAATCACTTTTATTATGAAATTTTAAAAAACCAAGTAATCCGTGAGTTTTACCAATTTTAGCAACATAAACTAGATTATTCATCAAAAGTTTTTACCGTGATTTTATAATTTAATTTTTGAGTATTTTTGTGATTAACTGCTATTGTTTTAATTGCGGTTATGATTTTTCCTGATTTTCCAATAAGTCTTCCGGCATCTATTTTAGTAGCCATAATAACAATATCTATTAGGTTATTTTCTTTTTCTTCTACAAAAATTTCTAGCCGCTCAGGATTTGCGGCTATTGTTTTTGCATATGTAAAAATAAATTCTTTTACCATTATTTTGTAATTCTTGCTACACGATCGCTTAATTTAGCGCCTACGCTTTTCCAGTAAGCTAGTCTTTCAGCATCAAATTTGATTGTTTCAGGCTCGCTCATAGGATTGTAATATCCTATACTCTCAATCCAACCGCCATCTCTTCTTTTTCTGCTATCTGTTACTACGATACGATAAAAAGGACGCTTTTTTCTACCCATTCTTGTTAGTCTTACAACTGTCATTATTTTCTCCTTGATTGATTTAAAGATTTTTTATAAACAAAAATTGTCTATAAAAAAGCTTTAAATAAGTTTAAAGCTTTAAAAATTTTTAATTATTTTGGAAAATTTCCTTGATTTAGCATAGAACCTAACCCTTTCATACCACCTTTTGAAAGTTTTTTAGCGATTTTTGATGCATTTTCAAATTGTTTTAAAAATCTATTAACTTCCATTTGAGATAGACCTGCACCTTTTGCAATTCTTGCTTTTCTAGCATTGTTTAATAGGCTTGGAGTTTCTCTTTCTTTTGGTGTCATTGAGCTAATCATTGCCTTTATATGTATCATTTCTTTAGAACTTTCTAAATCTATATCTTTTACTTTATTAGCAATGCCACCAAGACCTGGTATCATTCCAACTAATGAACCTAAATTCCCTAATTTTTTTACACTTTCAAGTTGGTTTATAAAATCATTGAAATTAAATTCACCTTTTTTGATTTTTTTGCTTAAGATTTTTGCTTCTTTTTCATCAAAAACTGCTGAAGTTTTTTCCATTAAAGTTGCTAAATCGCCTTCTCCCATAATACGACCAACAATTCTTTCTGGAACAAAACTCTCAAAATCTCCTACCTTCTCACCAATACCTACGAATTTTAAAGGTAGATTTAATAATTTTGCTATACCTAAAGCAACCCCGCCTTTAGTATCTGCATCAAATTTACTTAAAATAACACCACTAATGCCTATTTTTTCATTAAATGTTTCTGCAGTTTTTACACCTTCTTGACCGCTCATAGCATCAGCTACATAAAAACTCTCATAAGGATTTATTATATCTTTTACACGAGCTAATTCATTCATTAAAGGCTCATCAATCGCTAAACGACCTGCAGTATCCACTAATAATACATCATATAAGCCATCTTTAGCTTTGTTAAGAGCATTTTTCGCTACTTCGCAAGGGTCTTTGCTATCCATTGAAAATAAATCAATTTCATTAGCTTCACATAATTGTCTTAATTGCTCTACCGCAGCAAGTCTTTGTAAATCACACGCTGCTACTAGAACTTTTTTCTTTCTAAGTTTTAAATAATTTGCTAATTTTATCGTGCTAGTTGTCTTTCCACCACCTTGTAAGCCTATCATCATTACAGATGTTAAACCACTTGGAGAAAATCTAAATTCGCTTATTTTATTTTCTGGTGTTAGTATGTTTGTAAGGTTATTTTTAATTGCATCTAAAAAATGCTTTTGACCGATTCCTTTTGCTTTTACTTCATTTTCTACATTAACTAATAATTCTTTCGTTACCTTAAAATGAACATCAGCCTTTAATAAAGACTTTTTAAGAGTTTCCATAGCGTTTTTTAACGCTTTTTCATCATCTATTGTTTTTAATTTATTTACCGCTTGCTTAAAAGAATCACTAATCAACTCAAACATTAAAAATATCCTTTAATTTAAATTTTAAAAAAGGGGTAATTATAACCCCAAATGCTTTATATTTGTTTAATAAATTATATATCTATATCACAAATAGTAGCAATCATAACAGCTTTTATAGTGTGCATTCTATTTTCTGCTTGATTAAAAATTATATCAGCATTATTCTCAAATACATTTTCTGTAATTTCATTACCTTTTACTGCAGGTAAGCAGTGCATTATTATTGTATTTTTTCCAGTTTTTAAAAGCAATTCATCATTTACTTGATAAGGTTTTAAAATATTTATTCTATCTTTTGCTTTTTCTTCTTCTCCCATAGAGCACCAAACATCAGTATATATAATATCAGCACCCTTAATATCTTCAATATTATCGCTGATTTTTATACTTGAGTTATTCGCAAAACTTTTGCAAAGATTTATTAATTCATTATCAGGATGAAGTTCTTTAGGGCTAATATTTATATAATTTAATCCTAATTTAGCACAACCTATCATAAGAGAATTTGCCATATTGTTTCTACCATCTCCAATATATGCAAAATTAAGCCCTTCTAGTTTGTTAAAATGCTCGTAAATAGTTAGCATATCGGCTAGAATTTGAGTTGGATGAAATTCGTTTGTTAAACCATTCCAAACAGGAACATCACTATATTTTGCTAAGGTTTCTAAATCACTTTGATTAAAGCCGCGAAACTCAATGCCATCAAACATTCTACTTAATACCCTAGCGGTATCTTGTATGCTTTCTTTTTTGCCTAATTGTATATCGTTAGCACCTAAATATTCAGGATAAGCTTTTTCATCGTTACAAGCTACTACAAATGCACATCTTGTTCTAGTTGATGGTTTTTCAAATATTAAAGCTATATTTTTTCCTTGCAAATGATTGCCTGTTATACCTTGCTTTTTCTTTTCTTTTAGCTCTTTTGCAAATTTAATAAGTGCTAGGATTTCATCTTTACTAAAATCTTTTAAAGTCAGAAAATCTCTGTTTGTTAGTTTCATTTTTTCTCCTTTTGTTACATTTTTATACTATTTTTTAAATGATTTTAAATTTTTAAAATATATTATATTAAATAATTGATTTTTTAAGTATAATCCTATCAATTTTTTTAAGGAGGACAAATGGAAAAATTACAAATAAATAAATTAAATCTGCGTTAAAACTTATCACTTCTTTTATTCTATTTTTTTTATTTTTTACATTTTTTATTTTTATTAATTTTTAGGAGATTATTATGAAACAAATTTTTATAGCTACATTGCTAGCTTTAGGGCTTTTTGCACAAGAGATTTATAAGGTTGGCACAGGATATGATTATCCACCATTTGATTATATAGAAAATGGTGAAATTGTAGGATTTGAGATTGATTTAGTAAGAGCAGTAGCAAAGGAGTTGGGTATTCAGGTTGAGCCTGTTACAATGCCATTTGATGGGCTTATTGCGGCTTTAAAAGTGGGTAAAATTGATATTATTTCAGCAGGTATGAGTTATACTTCACAAAGAGCTAAAAATGCTGAATTTACAAAAAGCATATTTGATAGCAAAAATTATTATTTGAAGTTAAAAGGAAATGATAAAATAAATTCTTTAGATGATTTATCAAATGGTGCAATAATTGGGGCAAAAATAGGCACTCTTCAAGCTGACGAAATAACTAATTTAAAAGGTGTTAAGCCGTATTTAAACGAAGAATATATAGTGCTTATTAATTCTACTTTAAATGGTAAAATTGATGGTTTTGTAATGGAAGAACCAGTCGCTAAAAGTTATATGAAAAAGTATCCAAATTTAGAAGTTTTTGCTACTTCTAGTATTGAAGGAATGAGCCTAGCTTTTAAAAAGGGTAATACAAAATTAAGAGATGATTTTGATAAAACTATTGAGAAATTTAAGCAAGATGGAACTTATTTAAAATTATTAGAAAAATATAATTTAAACTAATCCTTGAAAAAGGATTAGTAAATTCTTTCGCCTTTTAGCCAAGTTTGATGAACTTTTATATCTTTTATTTTTGTTTTATCAATACTAAAAATATCATTATCTAAGACAATAAAATCAGCACTTTTACCATCTTCAATAGTTGTGCAATTTTTTAGCATTAGGATATTTTGTGAGTTTTTAGTTAGCATTAAAATTGCATCTTCAACTGATATTTCTTCATTTTTATTATAGTTTTTGCCGTTAGGATTAGTTCTTACAACAGCTGCATTAATACTTACAAATAAATTAAAAGGCTCGTGATGAATTGTAGCTGGTGCATCACTTGAAATGCTTAAATCTAAATGTTCTTTTAATGTGTTTAAAGCACAAATTGAATTAAATCTATCATCTTCTAACGCATCTTCATAGCTTGTATATTCAGCGTATTGAAATATTGGTTGTGTGCTTATAGCAATTTTTATTTTTAACTTTTTTATTTTTTCAATATGTTTTAAATTTAGCATAGAAGCATGCTCAAATCTAACGCTAGGATAATCTTTTAACCAATTTTCATAGCTTGTAAGATTATCAATTACTATATCTATAGCTTTATCTCCCATTAGATGAAAACTTATTTGGCAATTATTATTTTTTGCAAAATCAATGGCTTCTTTAATTTCATTAATATTACATACTAAATCCCCATAATTGTCGCTATTTTTATAAGGTTTATGAGTAAATGCAGTTTGTGATGATATAGTGCCATCTACAAAGAATTTAATTCCATTAGTTTTAATATCTTCTAGGCTTTTAAATAAGCCAAATTCTTTAGCGTCTTTATAAACTTGATATAAACTAACTCTTTGTTTTAAACCCATATTTTTTGCTAATTTATATAATTCATAAGCTTTTAAAGGTTTAGAATAACACATCATATCACTAATATTTACTATTCCTAAACTTGCATAAATTTCGCCTAATTTTACTAATTTTTTTGCTTCATCTTCTAAGCTTTCTTTTTCCATTGCATTGCGAATTAACATAGATGCACCTAAATCATACATAATACCATTAGGAGTGCCGTCTTCAAATCTGCCTATTTTTCCACCTTTAGGCTCTTTTGTGTCTTTTGTAATATTTGCTAGTTCTAATGCTTTAGAATTGCAAACGCAAGAATGACAGCAACTTCTTAATATAAAAACTGGTTGTGTTGAGCTTATCAAATCTAAATCTTTTATAGTAGGAGCTCTTTTTTCATCTAGTTTTGATTCATCATAACACCAACCTTTAATCCATTTATTTTCCTTACCATAATTTGGTGAAGTTTTTAAAAATTCTATTAATTGTGGAATATTTGCCACATAAGGTTTAGTGCAAGCTAGACTATCTATTATTTGTGATACATATGTTGGATGCGTGTGAGTATCGCTTAATGCAGGAATAACGCAGGCATTTTTTAAATCTATGATTTTATTGCAATCATTTCTATTTACATTATTGATTTCACAAAATTTGGAGTTTTTTATACTAAATTCGCTTATAAAATCATTTTCGTTTTTACCTGTAAAAACTTTAGCATTAACAAAACCTATTTTCATAATCTATTCCTTTATGTTACATAATGTTACATTTTTTATATTTAATTTAAAATTACACATATTATAATTAACATATTTTACTTTTTTGATTATTATAAGTAATATTTTTAAGGAGGACAAATGGAAAAATTACAAATAAATAAATCAAATCTGCGTTAAAACTTATCACTTCTTTTATTCTATTTTTTTATTTTTTACATTTTTTATTTTTATTAATTTTTAGGAGATTATTATGAAACAAATTTTTATAGCTACATTGCTAGCTTTAGGGCTTTTCGCACAAGAGATTTATAAAGTTGGTTTATCGCCTGATTTCCCACCATTTGAGTATATGGAAAATGATGAAATTGTGGGGTTTGAGATTGATTTAGTAAGAGAAATTGCTAAGGAGTTAAATATAAAAATTGAGATTATTCCAATGTCTTTTGATGGTTTAATACTAGCTTTAAAATCAAAAAAGATTGATATTATTGCATCAGGTATGAGTTACACACCTAAAAGAGCTAAAAATGTTGAGTTTTCAAATCCAATAATAGAAAGTGAAAACCACTATATCAAATTAAAAAGTAATAAAAAGCTAAATTCTTTAAAAGACCTTGAAAAAGGAGCTATTTTAGGCGCACAAATAGGAACTTTGCAAGCTGATGAAATATCTAATATTAAAGGCGTAGTTCCGTTTTTAAATTCTGAATACATTCCACTTGTATTATCTACTTTAAATGGCAAAATTGATGGTTTTGTATTAGAAGCTGCTGTTGCTAAGAGTTATACTAAAAATTATGATGATTTTGAAGTATTCGCAAAAACTCCAATAGCTGGAACTTGCATAGCTTTTCAAAAAGGCAATACTAAATTAAGAGATGATTTTAATAATGTAATTAACAAATTTAAAAACGATGGAACTTATTTAAAATTGTTACAAAAATATAATTTAGACTAAATATTTATGCCTAGTATTTAGGCATAAATATTTTATTTATAAAATATAATTTATTAATAAATTTTTAGTATATAAAATTGATGCTTGGGTTTATTGTGATTTATTCACAAATGTTGCTAAATTTATATAATATTAAAATTATAAAAATTAATTTATAGCACTTTTAAATAAATTAGATAAAAATTAGCAATATTTTTAAAGGTAAAATTTATATATTTAATTTTTAAATTTAAAGGCATTTACATTGGCTAAATCGTGCATAGGATATTTACATTTTATAAATTTCTAATTTATTATTTTGTGTGTAAATTTATCATAATAATATGATTTTATTTAAGTATTATATTTTTCTCATATATATAAAATTTTGAAAGTTTATTTTAAAAATTTTTTAGATTTATATTTTTCATAGTTTAGTTTTTTTCAAAGTATTTTTATGTTTTTTTGATTAGCTTAGTTTGAAGTAGGGTGCTTTTTTACTTCAAACTAGGTAATAATGAAAGGCTTATTTTTAGTTATATTTTAATTTTTATTATTTTCTTATCTTTTATAAATTTTACTTAATAAGCTATCGTAGTAATATACTTTGTCCTCTTCGCCATCATTAATTACAAATGCATCTTTAACATCAACGCTTTTATCAGTATTTACAAAAAAATTAATTTTATAAATTCTTGATTTTACTTCTTTAGGAGTTTCAAATAAAACAATTTCTTCTCCTACTGCAACATAATACGCAAGTGGTGTTAAAAGACTACTTAAATAATAAGAATCATATTTAGGAGTACAATTAAATTTGTTTATCTCTTCACTTATGGTTTCTTTACATACTAATATAGAAAATTCAAGTTTAGTTCTTTTATGTAATTCACAATGTTTTTTAGTAAGTTCTAAAATTCCTTGATTATCTGGAAGTTTTAAATCACTCTTACATTTATTTCTTAAATCCTTTGCGATAGTTAAATATTCTGAAGTAATTTTTAATTCATTAAAATTTTTTTTGAAATTAAAAGCTTTTTGCTCTTCTTTAAATTCATTTTCTAAAATTTCTTTTTTAATTTCACAAGTTGCGGTTACTATATTTTGCCCATCTTTACTAGTATCCTCCCATTTTACACTTTCACATTGTTTAGAGCCATCAATCGCTGCACCTATTGTCATAGTTTTATTTATATCCAAAGTAGCGTTTTTTACAATATCTATATTGCTATCGCCACAACCAATTAATGCTAAGGCACAAACTGTACTAAATAAAAATTTTTTCATAAATCTCCTTATACTAAAAATATTGATTAATTTTACCCCCCCCCATTAAAAGAAGCTTAAAATTTTAAATATATTGTAAATTTTATATAGATGACATTTGAATTATTGATTTAAAAAAGCTAAAACGAATTTATAAGCTATTTGTAAATCATAATGATTTTTTAGGGTAGGGTAATATAAGATAATAGTGGATAAATTAGTTTATTTAGGCATCTTATCTAAAACAAAGCTTTAATACATAAAGATTAAAATTATCTAAACAAATCATTTGATTTATTATAAACAATAGCATTTTTATATTTGTTACTATGGTATTTTAAAGCTTGATTTTATTATATAAATGAGTGTAAAATTCACTATTTATTTTTTTATATTTTTAAATTAATAAATCTTATGATTTGATTTTTTATACTTTTTTGTTTATAAAACTTTAAATTGTTTGTTTTAAATTTATTTAGCGTTTAATAAGGTATTAAAAATCTAAGAAAACAGAACTTAAAATTTATAATTTAATCTATGTCTAATTTTTAGAACTAATTATTACAAGAAAGTTTTAAAACTGAAGATTTAAAAGCATTCACATCAGCTAAATCGTGAGTTACCATAATGCAAGTTAAGTTTAAATTGTTCAAAAAATCCAAAACAAATGTCCTAACACTAGAGCGTAAATTAGCATCTAATGCACAAAAAGGCTCATCTAAAAGCAATAATTTAGGCTTTTGAGCAATACACCTTGCAAGTGCGACGCGTTGTTGCTGACCACCGCTTAAAGTCTTAGGATAAGAATTAAAAAGATTTTTTATATCTAAAGAATTTAAAATATCTAAGGCAATTTGTTTTTTATCTTTATCTTTTATACCAAACATAACATTTTCTAATACATTTAAATGTGGAAATAAAGCATAATCTTGGAATAAAAATCCTATATTTCTTTTATAAGCTGGAATTTTGCTAATATTTTCATTATCTAAAAAGATTTCTCCTTGTTTTAGCTCGTTAAATCCTGCAATTAGCTTTAAAATTGTACTTTTACCACTGCCGCTTTCTCCTAGTATGGCTAATTTTTCTCCTTGTTTTAAACTAAAGCTAAGATTTGTAAAAAGTGGCTTTTCGTATCCAAAACTCACATTTTTAAACTCAAAATAATTCATTTTCTTTCCTTAATCAAATTAAATATAACTAATAATATAAAGCAAGTTAATACAACCACAAGTGCAGGAGCACTAACCATAGCAAGCTGCTCATCACTTGCATATCTATCCATCTCAAACGAAAGGGTTTTAAATTCACTCGTAGCAAGCAAACTTGCTAAAGGCAATTCTTTAATCACTTCAATAAAAATCAATATAAATGAACTAAGCAAACTAGGGATTATCAAAACAAACTCAACCTTAAAAAAGCCTTTAAAAGGATTTATCCCCAAGCTATGCCTTGCATTAGTTAGTGAGCTAGGCAGTCTATTAAGCCCTGAATTAATTGAATTAAAACCTAATGATAAAAATCTAACAACATAAGCAAATATCAAAATCACAGGACTTAAGGTTAAAAACAAACTCTTATTAATTCCTAAGTAAGCATAAAAAGAAGCCAAACTTCTATCTATGAAAATAAACATAACAAGCATACAAACAGCCACAACAGAACCAGGAATGCTATAGCCCATATTTGCTAAAGAGCTTATTATTAATTTTGATTTATTGTTTTTAAAGCGTTGATTTGCCGCTAAAAATAAAGCAATTATCAAAATAATCACACTAGAAGCTATACTTAAAAAAAAGCTATTTTTACTAAGTGCAAATAAATTAGCATAATCAACATCAAAATAACTTCTCTTAAACCATATTAAAATGTGAATAACAGGCAAAATAAAGCTAATAAATAAAATTATAAAAAACAAGCTAAGCACAATTATTTCGGCTTTTTTGCTAAGTTGTGTCCTTGTTAGTGCATATTGTTTTGAACCTAATTCATAAGGTCTTTGAGTGATTTTCTCAATAAATAAGATAAAAAATACTATTAATAATAAAATCACAGCTAATTTAATAGCAGCATTTAAATCCCCATATCCAATCCAAGCTTTGTAAATACCTGTGCTAAATACATGCAGACCATAATAATTCGGCGCTCCATAAGCATTAAGTGTCTCCATAGCACACAAACTTGCACCAGCTACAATAACAGGTCTTGATAAAGGCAAAATGACTTTAAAAAATATCTCAAATTCATTTTTACCTAGACTTCTTGCACTATAAATTAAACTAGAAGCAAATCTAGCTAAAAATCCCCTTGTAAGTATGTAAGTATAAGGAAAAAACGATATTGAAAATACAAAAATAACTCCATAAATATTCATCATATCAAAATGGATTTTAATATTAAATGTATCTCTTAAAAATATATTAAACCAAGAAAAATAAGAGAAAAAATCAGCATAAACATAGGCAAACAAATAGCTAGGAATTGCAAAAGGTAAAACCAAGCAAAACTTAAAAAATTTCCTAAATCTAAACTCATAAAAACTCTCAAAATAAGCTAAAAATACCCCAATAATCGTAGAAAAAATCAGGGTAAATAGCACAATAATTCCTGTATTTTTTAGATATTCTACTAAGTAGCTATCAAATAGCACAGCCGTATTTTCTTTAATCGGCTGTGTTATAAAAAATATAATATAAAAAATAGGAATTAATATTATAAATAATATCAAATAAGCTAAAAAATCGCTTAATCTTCTCACTTCCATAAAGCCTTATCAGCTACTACTTGAGCGGTTTCAAGATTTTTTGCTATCTCGTTAAAATCAATTTCACTTGCTTTAAACTCACCCCATGATTTAACCACATCAGCAGGACTTGCTTCGCTATTTACTGGAAATTCGTAATTTGTTTGAGCTAAAATCTCTTGAGCTTCTTTACTTACTAAAAACTCCATTAAAGCGGTTGCTTCTTTTACATTTTTAGCATATTTTGTAATACCTGCTCCACTTATATTTATATGCGTTCCACCATCGTTTTGATTTGGGAAGAATATTTTAAGATTTTTGAATACTTCTTGTTCAATCGGGTCTTTTGATACTGACATTCTACCTAGATAATAGCTATTCATAATAGCAATTGCCCCTGTGCCACTTACAATTGCTTTTGCTTGGTCTCTATCATTGCCTTTTGGCTCTCTTGCAAAATTAGCAACTAATTTTTTAGCCCAATCTTGAGTTTGGTTAAGCCCATCTTTTGCTATCATAAATGCTATTAAATGGCGATTATATGAAGCTGTTGAAGAGCGAGTTAAAACCTTGCCTTTAAACTTCTCATCAGCTAATGCTTCATAAGTGCTAAGGTCTTTTTCGTTAATTTGTTTTGGGTCATACACAAATACTCTAGCTCTATAGGTTACTCCTGCCCAAGTTTTGTCTTTATCACTAAATTTTGCAGGAACTTTTTCATCAACTATTTTTGATGAATAAGGTTGTAATAAGCCTTTTGATTTTGTTTTGTATAAATCTCCAGCTCCAACTGTCATAAACAAATCAGCTTGAGTATCTTTGCCTTCTTGCTCTAGTTTAGTAATAAGTGGGTCAATTTTATCCTGAACTAAATTAACCTTGATACCTGTTTTTGCTGTAAATGCGTCAAATACGATTTTGTCCGAATCATAATGCCTTGAAGTATAGACATTCACCACACCATTTGCTAAAAGCACACTGCTTGTTAGAATTGTTAAAGCTAACTTTTTCAATTTTTCTCCTTAATTTGAAATTAGTTCGCATTTTAACAAAAATTAGTAATTATTTTCATATTCATAAAAAATAATTACAATTAATAATATTTATCATTGCTTGTGTTTTATTATCATAATTATTTTAATAATATATATTAAATTAAAATATTTTATTTTAAATAATTTAATACTAAATTTGCAAAATACTTACTAGCTAGTAGCAATACTTCATCGTTGAAATTATATTCTGGATGATGAAGATTTGCACTATCTCCGTTATTTATAAAAGCATATGTTCCTTTAACCTCATCTAAAAATGCAGAAAAGTCTTCGCTACCCATTAAATGTGGGTGTTCAAACTCGCATTCATCTTCACCAAAACTCTCAATCGCAGCAAGTCTTGCTAACTCGTGTGCTTCATCGTTATTGATAGTAGCTTTTATATTTTCAGCTCTTTTTACTATGGCTTTTATATTAAAAGCATTTGCTAAGTTTGTTGCTAATTCTTTAATTCTTGTATCAATAAATTCAAGCTCTTGATTGCTAAGACCTCTTACATTTATCATAACACTAGCTTCATTTGGGATTATATTAAATGCTTTTGTAGTCCCTGCTAGAAAGCCTGTAACATTTACAACGCTATCTTTTAATTCTAAAGATTTAAAAGTATATAAAGCATTTACAAAATTATTTGCAACGCTTATTGGGTCTTTACATAAATGTGGAGCCGATGCGTGTCCGCCTAAGCCTATAAAATCTACTTTATAAGCACTTACACCTGCCATCATTACGCCTTTTTTCATAAAGAATTTCTTATTTTCATAGCCTTTCATCTGTGAAATTGGCATATTATGAATTCCATAAATATAATCAACCTTAAAGCGTTCTAAAACTCCATCTTTTATCATTCTCATAGCACCGCTTAACATTTCATTATCACAGCATTCTTCAGCAGGTTGAAAAAATAAATTAAGAGTTCCATTAAAATTAGCACTTGCTAAATACTTAGCAGCCATTAATAATCCTGCCGTATGCCCATCGTGTCCGCAAGCGTGCATACAGCCATTCTTACTAGCATAATCAAGTCCTGTGCATTCTTCTATACTAAGTGCATCCATATCAGCTCTAAGACCTATGCTTTTAGTAGAATTTCCTTTCTTTAATACTCCTACAACACCTGTTTTTCCTATGCCTTCATAAACTTCATAACCAAATTCTTTTAGTTTATTTGCAACTAATTTTGCGGTATTAAACTCATTAAATCCTAGCTCTGGATTTGCGTGTATGTTATGTCTTAACTCTATAAATTCTTTATGTAAATTATTTAATTCTTTCATTAATAATACACCTTATTTTCTTTTAAAAAGCTTCTTAAATCTTCGTATTCGCTATTGGTTAAAAATCTATATTTTTTAGGCTTTAATACACCCAAATCAACCCTACCAAAAGCAACCCTTTTAAGTTCCACTACTTCTAAATCAAATTCAGCAAAAAAGCGTCTTAATTCTCTATTTTTACCTTCATCAATAATAACTCTTAGTTTTGTATATCCGCCACTACTTCCAAAAATCTCATATTCTAAAAAAGGCTTTAGACTAAGATTTGTGATTTTGCTTTTTGGGTGTGCTCCTTTTAAGCTATTTACAATCTCAAGTCCATTTTCCATAGCATTAATTACATCTTTGCTTATAGTGCCTTTGATTTTTAGATAATATTCACGCTCTAAGTTACTTTGCATTAAAAAATCAGCTATTACAGGACTATCTACTAATAAAAGTATGCCCGTTGATGAAAAATCTAATCTTCCAACAGGATTAAAATGTCTAAAATCTCTTGGCAAATTATCATATATCAAGGCTCTTCCACGCTCATCTTTGTGGCTTACTAATTCGCCTTTATCTTTATGATATACGATGACGCTAAATTCACTTTTTTTATAAATTCTTTTACCTTTTACAAAAACTTTATCACTAGCTTCAACTTCACTCCAGTCTTCTAAGCAAACTTTGTTATTAATCTTTACTAAGCCTTCTTTTATTAATTTGTCAGCTTCTTTTCTTGAATACTTGCTATTGTGTGCTATAAATTTATTAAGTCTCATCACTCATCCAATAATTGTAATAATCCTATTATTTTTTCATTCTCAAGAACTACTAAAATTGATATTTTATTTTCTTTCATATAAGAAAACGCCTTATGTGCTAAAACTGATTTTTCTATGGTTTTAGGATTTTTACTAGCATATTCTAAGGCTAATTGCTCTAAAGAAAAATCATCCTTAGCCATAGCTCTTCTTAAATCCCCATCACTTAAAAATCCAACTAATTTTTCATTATCAACCAATAAAGCACAACCAAAACTTGCCTTACTCATACAAATAATAGCGTCTTTTAAACTAGCATTTTTGCTTATTATCGGTAGATTGTTTTTATGCATTAAATCACTAACTTTTACATAATACTTTTTACCTAATGCTCCACCCGGATGATTTATACCAAAATCACTAACGCTAAAATCTTTTAAATTAATAACACAAGCTAAAAGCGCATCAGCTAAAGCTAGAGTTAGAGTAGTTGAGCTAGTAGGTGCTGGTAGATTTGTGATTGCTTCATTACAATTTGTAGCAATATTGAAACTACAAGCATTTGCTAATGGAGAATTGCTTTGAGAAATGCTAATTAAAGTAGCATTTCTATCATTTAAAAATGGTAATATTTTTAACACTTCTTCGCTTTTACCACTAAAAGAAATTAAAATCACCACATCATCTTTACAAATATTTCCTAAATCTCCGTGCATTAACTCACTAGCATGAATAAAAAATGACCTTACCCCACAACTAGCAAACGAAGCTGCAATTTTGCGTCCAACGATACCACTTTTACCAACTCCAACAATGATTAAATTCCCTTTGCATTCGCTAATTATTTTAGCAACTTCACAAAAACTCTCATCTAAAGAATTTGACGCTTCTTCTAAAGCGAAGGCTTCTCGCTTTAGAATGTTTTTTGCAATTTCTAGCATATTTTATCCTTAATGAATATTTAATAATAAATACGGATATTTTTTATATTTTTTGAAAAAATACTTCTTAAGTGCATTTCTTAGTGCAGGTTCAAATGCCTTTTTATCCTTTAATAAAGTATCTTTTGCATCAGCTATAAATAATTTAATATAATTGCTAACATCAGTTGCAAAATCTTGAGCTAGTTTATTTGATACTAAACCAAAATTGATTATATGTGCGTGATTTAGTGTCCTTGCACCCATATTAATATGAAGATTAAGCTGCACTATTCCATGCTCTGCAAGATTTTTTCTAGTATTTAATAAATCATCATGCACTTCTCTATCTACTTGATTATCTATATAAGTTTTACCTGTTTTAACGGTTTTTAATCTTCTTAATTTATTCCAGCTAATCTCCATTTGATCGCCGTTATTTAATAAATATATATTTTTTTCATTCACACCACAAGCAATTGCACTAGCTTTGTGCTTACTAATATGAGAATACTCTCCATGCACAGGCAAGAAATATTTAGGTTTTACAAGCCTTAAGATTAGCTTTTGCTCTTCACTTGCTGCATGACCGCTTACATGAATTTCACTAAATTCTTGATAAGCAACACTTGCTCCATGACGCATTAATAAATCAATTACACCTGACACACTTGCTTCATTACCAGGAATTGCTTTAGCGCTTATAATTACTTGGTCATTTGGCTTAATTTTTACATGTTTGTGTTCGCTTGTAGCCATTCTATATAATGCACTCATACTCTCACCTTGTGAGCCTGTAGTTACTATTAATATCTCTTCATCAGGATACTTATCAAGCTCATCAGCACTTATGAAAATCTTTTTATCAAATTTTAAATATCCAAGTTCAATTGCTGTAAATAGATTTCTTTCCATAGAACGACCTATAATACAAACTTTTCTATTATATACAAGTGCGTGTGTGATTGCTTGATGGATTCTATGAATGTTTGAGCTAAATGTGCTCATAATCACACGACCTTTGCATCGTGAATAAATTAAATCAAATGTAGCCCCCACAGTGCTTTCACTTTTAGTTACACCTTCGCGGTAACTATTAGTACTATCGCTAAATAGACATAAAACACCTTTTTCGCCATAATAAGCTAAACGATGTAAATCACTAGCATAACCATCTATTGGAGTATGGTCAATCTTAAAATCTCCCGTATGAATAATAGTTCCAGCAGGAGTATTTATAGCTAATGCACAGCTATCTATAATACTATGAGTTATATGCATAAACTCAACTTTAAAAGAGCCAATTTCATAAATTTGTCTTTTTGTAATTGGTCTAAATAATTTGCATTTATCTTTAAGCCCGTGTTCGCTAAATTTATTTGAAATCATTCCAAGTGGAAGCGGCGTAGCATAAATCGGAAAATCAAATTCTTTATAAAAATAAGGCATTGCACCGATATGATCTTCGTGAGCGTGAGTGATAAGAACAGCTTTTACTTTATCTTTTATCTTTCTAACATAAGAAAAATCAGGAACTACAATATCAACACCTAAAGTATCAGCATCAGGAAAGCTCATTCCAACATCAATGATAATAGCTTCATCTTCATACTCAATTACGCTCATATTTCCACCAATAGCACCAAGTCCGCCTAATGGAGTAAATTTAACACTTGCATTACCTTTGTAATTTATCCAAGGATATAGCCTTTTTTCTTGAGCTTTTTCGTTTTCTTTCATTGATTCAGCTAAAGCTTTTTGCCAATCTAAATCACCTTTTAAAGAAGCTGGTAAGATTTTTTTCTTACGCTTTTTTTTCTTTTTAGCTTTTTTATCGTCAATTTCTTCTTCTAATTCTTCTAAAAGTTCATCTTCGTTTTCAGCGTTTTCATAACTTCTTGCTACTTTTGTTTTTTCTAAATCTTCAATATTCATTTTCATCCTTTAGTAATTTAAAAAGTTCTAAGAATGATTTAACAGATATTTCATGAGCTCTTTTGTTTTCATCAATTTCTAGCTTATCTAATGCTTGTTTTACCTTTGTTTTATTTGAAAATGAACTAAGCATTTTTTTTCTTGGTTGATTAAAGGCTATCTTGATAAAAGAATTAAAAGCTTTTAAATCTTTTTTATCCAACAAACTAGGCTTTTTAATAAGCTTAATTACACTAGAATTTACTTTTGGCATAGGAGTGAATGCACTAGGTGGCACTTCACAAACATTAACTTTATCACAAAGTAAATCCGTAATAACACTTAAAGCACAATAATCAATACCAAAAAATCTATCTGCTAATTCTTTTTGAATCATCACAAGCATACCTATGCAGTTATCATCAAATAAAGCATTTATAATAATTTGCGAACTAATATAATACGGCAAATTAGCACATATAAAATAAGGCTCATCGCTAATTTTTACATTCATAACATCAGCATTTATTAGCGTAAAATCTCCACTTAAAATCTCTTTATTAAAACGCTCGTTTAAAATAGGAATTAAACTATCATCTATTTCAAAACTTGTTAATTTAAAACCGCTTTTAAGTATTGGAGCAGTTAAATCACCTAAGCCAGGCCCAATTTCAATTAATTTTGCTTTTAAATCTTTGGGTATCGCTTGGATGATCTGCTGTTTTACTAACTCATCTTTTAAAAAATTTTGTCCGAATTTCTTTTTTGCCTTAATCATTTGGGGAGTATATGAAAAAATATTTAATGTATAGAAAAATTATTTTTAAATTATTATTTTAAATAACCAAATAAGAAATAATAAAATTGGAAGAATTTAAAATGGTGGTTAGAGGCAGAATCGAACTGCCGACACGCAGATTTTCAGTCTGCTGCTCTACCGACTGAGCTATCCAACCACCGAAGTAAAAGCCGTTATTATATATGATAATTCTTAAATTATGCTTAAATTTTTTCTAATGCGAAAATTTGTTGTTTTAAAAACGAATAATTAAGTATTGAAAGTATAAAAACTACAATACTAGCAATACTTAAAAATGAAATTCCTATTTCAAATTCTTGAAAAAATAAAATTATCAAACATAAAATCATTACTAAAAAACTAAGACTTATCGCTTTTATTTGTCTTTTTTTAGCCTTATCAAAATTATTTTCATTTTGATTTTTAAATAAAATCACTCTATCAATAGCAACTACAAAATAAGTATTTTCGTAATTTTTTAATTCATCTTGGATTATAAATTCTTTATTTTTATAAAGTAATTTATTATTTTTCACACTATACTCACTTGTAATTAAAGCACTTTTTGCAAGTCTTAAAAAGCTAAACATCTAAATCTTTCATATATTTTATAAACAAATCCCCACGCTCAGCATAAGAACTAAATTCATCTAAACTAGCACACGCAGGACTTAATAATGCTATTTCTTTAGTTGTTAAATCTTTATAAATCATACTTACAGCTTCTTTTAGATTGGTTCTAATTGGGTTTAATCCGTGCTTTTTAGCAATATCACTAAAATCGCTCTTACCTATTAAATAAAGCTTTATATTTTTATCTAATTTTGAGAAAAACTCATTTAAATCTTGACCTTTAGCATCTCCACCAGCAATTAAATGTAAAGGCTCTTTAAAACTATTAATAGCAGCAAGTGCAGCTGAAATATTAGTAGCCTTGCTATCATCAATCCAAATTCTATTTTTACTATCTTTAAAAATCTCAACCCTATGACGACCAATTTTAAACTTAGATATTTTTTCATATTCAATTTTGCCACTAATAATCTTACAAGCAGCCAACGCTAAACACGCATCTAATAAAAACGGCTCATTGTAATTTAATCTAGCTAAATCAATATCAAAAAGCTTAGCTAAATCACTAGAATTCTCATAAAAATATTTAATACAATTTGCATTCTTTAAATACTCTTCATATTTTTTAGGCACAATAATACTTGCTGTTTTATTCATTCTAAAAATTAAATCAAGTTTTGCTTTTTCATAATTATTAAAGCTTCCATGCCAAGAAATATGATCATCACAAATAGGTAATAATACATAAAGTTCAGGTCTTGCAACCTTAGTATAATGAAGGGCAAAAGAGCTCATCTCAAGGACAACTAAAGGTGCTTTAAGATTCATTAATGCAATTGGTTTTCCTATATTTGCTCCTGCTTCAATATTAAGCAAATAAGAAATCATTTCAGTTGTAGTAGTCTTACCATTAGTCCCACTAACCCAAATACTAAGCCCTAAAGCTTCGTTATAAAAATCAATCTCACTTGTTAAATTCTTAGCACTTTTACATAAAATATGATTAGGCGCAATTCCAGGACTAACTACTTCTATACTACTTTTATCAGGATTAAAATAGCTTGTAGGTAAAAGCTTATTACCAAATTCATCTTCACTACAAACGCTAAATTTATCATCATATATATACCATTCACCCTTTTTATAAGTGCTTGTAATTGCCTTAGCAACATTTCCATATCCAAACATTGATAACATAAAACTCACCTTAATTTAATAGTAATTAACGCTAAAACATTGCAAATAAATGCAATTAGCCAAAATCTAACTATGATTTTATTTTCACTCCAACCAATTTGCTCAAAATGATGATGAATTGGAGCCATTTTAAAAATCCTTTTATGAAATATTTTAAAACTTCCAACTTGTAAAATAACGCTAATAGTCTCAAGAACAAAAACAAAACCTATTAAAATTAATAAAATCTCATTTTTTGAAATTATCGCTAAATATCCAACAATAGCTCCTAATGTAAGAGAGCCGCTATCTCCCATAAATACTTGTGCTGGATGGCAGTTATACCATAAAAATCCTAGTAAAGCACCAATTAATGCAAGTGCAATTACAACGCATTCTTCACTCCCGCTTACTCTAGGTAACAATAAATAATTAGCATAAACAGCATTTGAGCTAAGATATAAAAACACTGATAATGTAAATAATGAAAACACACTAGGCACACAAGCAAGCCCATCAAGTCCATCGGTTAGATTAATAGCATTTGAGCTAGAAATTAACACCAATACCCAAAATAATAAAGCAAAATACTTCATATCAATTATAGGATATTTATAAAATGGGACAAAAAGTTCTGTGCTAAAATTCCCATATATCATAATAGGTAATATTGTTATTAAAGACGCAATTAACATTAAAATCATTTTAGAGCGTGGTTTTAACCCAGCCTTATTTGCCTTTTTTAATACCTTGCCTAAATCATCAATTATTCCAATAGCACCAAATGTTATAAGGCACAAAAATGCACTAACGCTATAGACATTAAATTTAATAAATGCTAGTGATGAAATAAGTGTAGCGCATAAAAATATTATACCACCCATTGTAGGGGTATTAGATTTTTTTTGATGATTCAGTGGTGCATCATTTAAAATTGGTTGATTAGCACCTATATTTTTTGCCCAAGTAATAAATAATGGCATTATAAAAATACAAATTATAAATGACAAACAAAAAGCTAAAAAAGCTCTAACACTAATGTAAGAAAATAAATTTATATCAATATTAAACATGGGAAACCTTAAAATTTTGAAAAACTTTGATTTTACAATAAATTTATAATTTTTTAGTATTATTTTTCTGATTTTATTATAAACAAGGAGTTAAGATGTTAAAACCAGTTTTAACGATTGCTGGGAGTGATTGCAGTGGGGGTAGCGGACTTGAGGCTGATTTAAAAACCTTTACTATGCATAAAACTTTCGGAATGGCAGTAGTTTTAGGAGTATATGCTGTAAATACTCAAGGTGTTTATGGAGCTTGTGTTATGAATGAAGATATTGTATCAGCTCAATTTGATGCAGTATTTAAAGATATTCCACCAAAAGCACTAAAAACAGGATTAATGGGAGATGCCAATTTAATAAGATTAACTATTGAAAAATTTAAAGAATACAAACCTAAAAATATAGTAATTGACCCTGTTATGTTTGCTAAAAGTGGTTTTAGATTAATAGGAGATGAAGATTTTAAGCTTTATGTAAATGAGTTTATCAAATTCGCTGATATTTTAACGCCTAATAAATTAGAAGCTGAACTTTTATGTGGATTTGAGATTAATTCTAAAGAAAAACTAAAAGATGCTGCTAAAAAATTAATAGACTTAGGTGCTAAAAGCGTGATTGCTAAAGGTGGAAAATATTTTGATTTAGCGATAGATTATTTTTATGATGGAAAAGACTTTTACGAGCTTTACGGAAAAGCTTTAAATACCACAAACGATCACGGCGCAGGATGTACTTTAAGTGCTTCTATAGCTGCTAATTTAGCTAATGGACTTTCTAAACTACAAGCTGTAAAAGATGCTAAATTATATACACAAAATGCAATGGAATTTGCTCCAAACTTAGGAAGTGGCAGAGGCCCATTAAATCATATGCATGGACTTTTATCTTAAATTATTTAGAGAGCTTTTATGAAAGAAAAGTTCTCTATTGTTCTGAAAATTTTGAATTCTTTGAGTTCATTATACGCACATTAAAATGTATTGAATTACCTAAAAAATCATCTTTAAAAAGCCTATTTTCTTCTTTTGAATACAATTTATTATAATAATAATCAAGCCCCACACTTGTTGAATATGCAATCCAATTATAAGCTATTTTCTGTCCTAATATGTCATTTAAATATTCTATATTATCGTTTATTTCGCCTATTGAGTTTGCAAAGTAAAACATAGAACGCTCATTTTCTTGGCTTAAATTCAAAAACATAGGGTGGTAATTAATTTGTGTGCTTAAATACATTCTTGGTCTTATACCTAAAGCTCTTATTTGAGTTGCCACAAGTGTTGTTTTTATTAAAGGGATATTAAAAAATATACTAGAATTATTAAGGCTACCTGATATAACAGAATTTACATTTAAATTTTTACTATCAATAGTTCTTTCGTATGATATATTAGTTTGGTTTGATATTTTATTTGAAATATCATTTGCTAATTTACTATTGTCTTTAAATACAGCTATTTTTTCGTTAGCTATATTTAATAATTGTGCTACTTGTTCATTATAATCTATGCTTCCGAATGTATAATTTGAACTAATATTTTCAAAATTATTAGCTTTAGCAAGTGGATTAAATACTGGTATATTATTTATATATTTGTTTAAAATTCTAATACCATCGTTTTGATATCCAGTAATTATTAATGAATAATTATTTAATTCGTCTATTATAGGTTCTATGTTTTGCTCATTTTCATCTTGTGTAAAATAAGTTTTAACATACACATTTTGTTTTTTTGATATTAAATAAGCTATTACTGGGGATATTATATTTTGTGAATAAGATTTTATTACTTTTTCTGGTATTATTATTGCTATTTTAATATTATCGTTCATAGTTGTTTTATTATCTAATACATTAAGTTCATCTAAATAATCTATACCATTTATTAATTTTTTGTATATTTTATTTAATGTTTCATCATTCGAATCAAATCTAGCTAAATAGCTAATATAAAGTCCATTTTGTAATAAAGTTCTTAAGCACTTGTCGTTGCAATTTTCTTTTTCAAAATTTACATAAAAAACTTTTGCTGGTTCTATATCAATTAATGTTTGTTTAGATGCTAATAAATTTATACTAATTAGCGATATTAGTAAAATTTTTTTCATAATTTTCCTTTATTTTTTTAAAATTATTTATAAAATCATTTTTATAACTAGGATTTTGTTTTATAAAATAAAAATCATAATTTAGCAAAATTTTTATTGTTTTTTTATTAAATTTATAAAAAATTTGCTCTCCGATGTTAATATTATCCAATTTTAATATATTTTTTAAATTAAATCCTAATAAAATTAAAATTTTAGCTTCACTTATAATAAATTCATTCAAAGCATAATAATAACACTTGTTTAAATGTTTAGTATCAAAATTATTTGAACACTTTACTACACTTGTAAAATATATATTTTTTAATTCTAAATTTAGTGTAGATTTTAGTATTGTTTCAAATTCATTTTTGTCGTTTAATTTTAGATTATTCCAAGATAATATAAAAATATTTGCTTTTTTTGTTGAATTTATGTAGAAATTATCTTTTATTTTATATAAATCACATATTTTACACTTATTTATATCGTTCATATTGTAAGAATAGTTTAATTTTAAAGTATCATTATAAAAGTGAAATCCAAACAATTTTAGATAATTTAAATACTTTTTTTTACACATAAATTTATTTTATACTAAAATACTTAAAAAAAATTAAGTTAATTATGATATGATATCCGTTTAATTTTTTTATTTAAGGAAGAAAAATGCCAAAAAGAACTTATCAACCACATAATACACCTCGTAAGAGAACTCACGGATTTCGTGTAAGAATGAAAACTAAAAATGGTCGTAAAGTAATTAATGCAAGACGTGCTAAAGGTAGAAGAAGATTAGCAATATAAAAGATTTTTCTAGTATAAATAATCAGAAGGATTTTACTAGAATTTATAAAGATGGTGCAAAATGGTTTGCTAAAAATTGTGTTATATATTATGAACACAGTGAAGATAGAAAGTTTGCAGTGATTGCTAGTAAAAAGGTAGGGTGTGCCGTAGTAAGAAATAGAACTAAAAGATTAATGAGAGCTATTTTTTTACGGCTTTATCCTGATTTGATTAGTGGGTATTATATTTTTGTTGCAAAAAAAGGTTTTAGTGAATTATGTTATTTAGAATTAGAGCGAAATATTAAGTGGAGTCTTAGAAAATTAGGTTGTTTGAAGGTATGAAATGTCTAGTTTAGCTATGAGGTTAATTAATTTTTATAGATATTTTTTAAGTCCATTGAAACCAAAATCTTGTAGATATTATCCTACTTGTTCTCAATATGCTCTTTTACAGTTTAGATATAATAATTTTTTTAAAGCTTTATTTTTAACCTTCATAAGAGTATTAAAATGCAATCAATTTTTTGCCGGTGGTTTTGATTATCCATTAGTTAAAATTAAAGATAAATCTAAAATACTATTTAATGTTCAAAATAAAATTAAAAATTTAAAAATTATTTTTGTTCCAAAAGATAAACAAAATTATTATATAGTAAGAATAATATTTAAGTAAAGGAAATAATTATGTTTGATAATATGTCTCAGCAAAAAAGAATAATAATAGCCGTTGTGCTGTCATTGATATTTTTTATGGCGTATGATTTTTTTATTCCAAAACCAGTTGTAACTAAACCTGTTGAAAATACAAGCGAAAAACAATTAGTTGATAATCATCCAAAATTAGACATCAAAAGTAAAGATAAAGAAAATATTATAGCAAGTGTTAGTAGTAGTCATTTTGTTGCAGATATTAGTGATAAGGGTGAAATTGTAAGTTTTGAATTAAAAGATGAAAGATTTTTAAGTGATGATAGTAAAGGTATAAATTTAATAAATAATAATGCATCATTATTCCCACTTACCATGAGTTTTTATGATAGCGAATTTAATGACTTATTTAATAAAGTACCTTTTAGTGCTAATAAAACATCGCTTAATGCAAATGAAGAATTAGTTTTAACTAAAGATATAAATGGAGTTGTAGTTACAAAAATAATTCAATTTGATGATAATGGCTTTTATAAAGTAAAAGTTATGTTTAGCGATAATAAAGATAGAGATTATGTTATCACACCAGGTGAAAGACCTAATGTTATAGCTGATAGTTATACAGTTCATGGGGCTATGGTATATAAAAATGATGATACTAAAGTAGATTATGAAGATGGCGATATTAAAGTAGGTGTTCAAGAAAGTGAACAAAATGTAATAATATCAGCATTTTCTGATAGATATTACACAAGTGCATTTTATAATTTAGAAAAGCCTTACAAAGTAGTTTTAAAAAATTTAAATGATTTATCAGTTGGTTATATTATAGCTAAAGGCAATGATACTTTTAATGGGTATATAGGTCCTAAAGAACATAAAATTTTAGAGTCTGTTGATGCAAGATTAACTAATGTAGTTGAGTATGGATGGTTTACTTTTATTGCTAAGCCTATGTTTTCTTTTTTGAGCTTTTTATATTCTCATATAGGAAATTGGGGTTGGGCTATTGTTGTCCTTACAATTATTATAAGAATTATATTATTCCCATTAACTTATAAAAGTATGGTATCTATGCAAAAGTTAAAAATTTTAGCACCAGAAGTAAAAGAAATTCAAGAAAAATATAAAGGCAATCCGCAAAAAATGCAAATGCATATGATGGAACTTTACAAAAAACATAAAGCAAATCCATTAGGTGGGTGTTTGCCTATTCTAATTCAAATTCCAATATTTTTTGCTATTTATAGGGTTTTATTAAATGCAATCGAGCTTAAAGCAGCTCCTTGGGCTTTATGGATAAATGACTTAGCAGTTCAAGACCCTTATTATATTTTGCCAATATACATGGGTGCAACTATGTTTTTACAACAAATAATAACACCTATGACTATACAAGACCCTACGCAAGCTAAGATTATTAAATTTTTACCTTTAGTATTTGTGATATTTTTTATAAATTTCCCAGCAGGTCTTACTTTATATTGGTGTATTAATAATACTTTTTCTTTAGTTCAGCAATTATTTATAAATAGAATTTTTGCTAACAAAGAGGCTAAAAATGAGAGTCGTTGATAAAACTCTAGAGGATGCATTAATAAAAGCTAGCAAAGATGCTAATTGTTCTGTAAGGGAGTTAGAATATGAAATTATTCAATATCCAAGCAAGGGATTTTTAGGTTTTTTTAAAAAAGATGCCATTATAGATGTTAATATAAAAAAACAAATTTCAAAATCAATACTAGATAATATTGTTATTGAATTAAAAGAATTATTTTGTAATGATTATTTTTCTATTAATGATATTTTAGTTACTCAAGCTAATGAAAATAGTGTTAATGTAGAGTTTATATGTGATACTTATGAAAATATTATAGGTAAGGATGCACATAAATATAAGTCTTTAGATATTATCGTTAATCATTATATTAATATAAAATATTCATTATATGCTAGGGTTGAAATATGTGGGGTGTTAGCTAATTTAAAAAATGATGTTGAAAAACATTTAAATGATGTTAGAACAAAGGTTAAGGAATTAGGTAAAGCCCAAACAAGACCTCTTGAAATATCATTGCTAAATTTAATTTATGAAGAATTTTTAACAGAATTTTCTCATAAAAATGTAGTTATTAAAGATAGTTCAGTAGGTCGCTATATAGCTATTTATGGAGATTATAAAAAATAATGGCTAATACAATAGTAGCATTAGCTACTGCTAGTGGTAATGGCGCTATTAATATTATTAGATTAAGTGGTGATGAAGCACTAGATATTGCTAAGCAACTTTTAAGTGCCAAAAATGCTAATAAATTAGAATTAAATCCAAGATATGCACATTTTTGTAAGTTATATTATGAGAATTCTTTTATTGACGAGGGTTTAATAATTTATTTTAAAGCACCTTTTTCTTTTACAGGTGAAGATTGTGTTGAATTTCAAATTCATGGTGGTTTTACAAATGCACAAAATTTATTAATGATTTTAAATAAATTAGGAGCTAGATTTGCAAGGGCGGGTGAATTTAGTAAAAGAGCATGTTTAAATAATAAAATGAGTTTAGAAAAAGCACTTTTAATAAACGAATTAATTGCTGCTAAAAGTGAAAGTGCTAGAAAAATAATCTCAAAAAATATTGATGGAGCTTTTAAAGAATTAATTATAAAAACTCAAGATGAGATTATAAAAACTTTAGCTTATCTTGAAACAGCAATTGATTATGCTGATGATGATTTACCAGCCGATATTTTTGATAATGCTTTACAAAGATTAAGAGAAAATGCAAAAGAATTAGAAAGTATTGCTTTAAGAAGTCAAAAAAAGCGTGGGTTAATAGACGGGTTTAATTTAGCTATAGTTGGCAAACCAAATGTTGGTAAAAGTTCGTTATTGAATGCTTTGTTATCATTTAATAGAGCTATTGTTAGTGATATTGCAGGAACTACAAGAGATAGTATTGAAGAATATTTAAATTATCATGGACATTTTATAAAATTAGTTGATACTGCTGGTATTAGACAAAGTAGTGATATAATTGAAGAGATGGGTATTAAAAGAAGCTATGAGGCTATTGATAAAGCTGATATTGTTTTATTTATTTTTGATGGTTCAAAAAAATGCAGTGATGAAGAAAATCAAATTTTAGAATATATTAAAAATAGTGGTAAAAAATATTTTATAGTTATTAATAAAATTGATTTAGTTCAAAATAATGATATAGAAGGTATTAAAATTTCAGCATTAAATGGTGATATAAAAAATTTAGAAACCGCACTTAAAGATTATTTAAATTCATATATTGATAATGAGCTAGTGCTTACAAATACAGATTTGATTAGTGCATTCTTAAAAGCAAGTGATAATATTTTCTTAGCTATTGATAATTTTTATGAATTAGAAATTTGTGCTTTTTATTTAAATGAAAGTTTAAAAAATCTCGCTATTTTTGGTAAACAAAATACAAGTGATGACTTATTTGATGCTATGTTTTCAAATTTTTGTTTAGGTAAATAATAAGTATTAAATTTTTTGTGTAAAATTATATTGCTCTAGACAAAGCGAGTTTAATAATATTCGGTCTAACAAATTCTATTTAGTGATTAAGTTTAAGCAACCGTGTTCTGTGATGCAAATGTAAATTTGTGAATTGCAGCCTTTAATGCTTTCCTTCCACAATTTTTTTAAGGTTCTAGACCTTGAAAGTTTAACGCTTGTTTGGGGCTTTAATAATAATTTTATAGTTATTATTATAACTATAAAATTAGTTTAAAATATGTAACTACTTTCAAATATTTTTCTATACCAAGGTGATTTTGGCTCTATGAACTGAATTTCGTTTAGATTGTTATTTTTAATTTTTTCGTTATATATATCTACACTTACATCGTGATTCATTCTTTTGTATAAATTTCTTATATCAATATCTAGCATGTGTTGCGTTAGGTTTAATTTAGTTTCTATAGTTTTAATGTGTTCTAGATACTTAGAATTAGGATAAGCTACTTTGAATGTTTCTATTGATTTTAATGTTTCTAGCATTAAATATTGATTTCTTCTAGGTAATTTAAATGCATAAAAATTATTTTTAATTTTTAGATAATTAATCCAGTCGCTATTTTTTTTACCTCCATATAATTTATTGTATTCATCAAGATAATAATTTGCTAATAAGTATTCTTTAGCATCTGCGTGTGCATTAGATAATATTAGCATAGCAGAACTTAACAAAGGACTATTTATATGTTCACTATAAAGTGATACATAATTGCTATCAGCTTTTTCTAAATCATCATCTTTTATATTTGATATTATTTTTTCAAGCCAAGCTTTATCGCTTAAATTATAATCACTAAACATATCTTTTTTGTTTTTAGCACAAGCACTAAAAAACACAATAAAAATAAACAAAAATAATGTAGTTTTTTTCATATTAATTCCTTTTTCGTGTGGTGATTATAAGGTTTTATGTTAAATGCTTAATTCTAATAAAAACTTTAATCATTTAATATTAAAATTTTAATAATTTTTCAATAATAAATTTATAATACTATAGATAATAATTTAAACTAGGATAGAAAATGGAAGATATATATATATTAGGAAATGGAAATATGGCTAAGGCTATTGCAAAAGGTTTAACGAAATTTAATTTTAATGTTTGTTTTGTATTAAGAAATATTAATAGGGTGGGTGATGATATAAAAAATTATGTTCTTTATGATAATTTTGATATTGAAAACAAAATATGTATATTATGTTTTAAACCTTATAATTTAGAAGAAGTAGCAAATAAATTTATAGGTAAATGTGCAAAAATAATTATTAGTCCTTGTGCAGGAGTAAAATTAGATGATTTAAAAGTGATGAATGCTAAATTTTATGCCAGAATTATGCCAAATATTGCTGCTGAATTTAACAAATCATGTACTACTTATGTTTTAAGTGATGAAAATAATTGTTTAAAAGATATTGCTTTAAGTATAATTAACGCATTAGGCAATGCTATAAAATGTGATAGTGATAAAGAGATTGATTTAGCAACCGCTATAAATGGATGTGCTCCGGCATTTTTGGCAGTTGTGGCTGAAGCTATAGCTAATGGTGGACTTAGTATAGGATTGAAAAATGAAAAGTCTTATGAACTTACTAGAGCTTTGTTTAGTAGTTTTGAGAGTTTAATCAATAATAATCATCCAGCTATAATTAAAGAAAATGTTTGTAGTCCAGCTGGTATAAGTATAAAAGGTGTTAATAAATTAGAAGAATATGGTATAAGAAACGCTTTTATAAAAGCAATTAAAGAAAGTGCAACCTAAGATTAAATAAAATTAAATTTTAATTTGCTATAATCATCGTTTTTTTAAGGGATTTTGATGGATGAATTTATATTAGATAAGCTACAAAAAGAAAATAAGAAATTAGCTTCTTTAGGTAAAAGATTAATAGCTACTTTTATTGATAATATTATTTTAAGCATATTGTTATTTGTTATTTTACATAATACAACAGATATTAAAGATATTGTTAGTGGTTTGAATGAAGAACAGATTTCGCAATTTATATCATCATTGTCTATGTATTTTATAGTTATTAAATTTATATATTTATATTTATTTTTTTACTTGAAATTTGCTACATTAGGCAATATTATAACAAAAACAAAAATTGTTTCTATCGATAATTTTAAAAGTATAGATTATAAGTCATCTTTATATAGAGCTTTAGTATTTATAATTTGTGAGATAACATTATTTGGTATTTTATTTTTATCAGTATTTTTTAATAGTACAAATAGACATTTAGCTGATACAATGAGTAAATCGGTAGTGATTAATGATGATTAAAAAAAATTTAATATTAATATCTTTTTTATCTTTAGTATATGCAAATCAAGTTGAAATAAATTCAAAAGAATTTATAAAAAAAGATAATCTAATTTATGCGAATGATGGGATAGTTTTTTATAAAAATGATTATTTTGCTAGAGCAAATAGTGGTATTTATAATGAGGTTACGAAAGAATTAGAATTATTTGGTGATGTTTTTGTTATGAACAAAGAACAAAATTCTATATCTTCTTATGCAAAAATTAAACTTGATAATAATTGTTCAAATTTTGATAATTTTTTTGTTAGTAATTCTTTTATGGAAATTTGGTTAAAAAGTAAGGATAGCCAATATTTAAATGATGAATTTATAGTTAATAAGGCCAGTGTAAGTTCTTGTAATGTTGATAATCCAGATTGGAGAATTGATTTTAGTAAGGGCAAATTTAATAGTAAAACTAAAGATTTGACTTTATACAATATGGTGCTTAAATTTAAAGACGTACCAGTATTTTATATGCCTTATTTAACAATAAATACCGATGATAGTAGAAAAACCGGTTTTTTAGTGCCAAAAATAGCTATAAAAAGTAGCGAAGCTTTTTTTTATGAACAGCCATTTTTTTGGGCTATTAATCATAGGATGGATTTAGAGTTAAGACCTCAGATTAGAACTAATCGTGGTTATGGATTATATGCAAATTTTCGTTTTGTAGATAGCCCATATTCTAGTGGTTATTTTACAACTGGGTATTTTAAAGAGTTTCAAAAATATGCTATTAAAGAAAATTTAAAATACAATAATCACTATGGATATAATTTTCATTATGAAAGAGATAAAATTTTTAATGATAATGCTGATAATCAAGAGGGTTTGTATGTAGATTTTTTAAAGTTAAATGATGTTGATTTTTTAAATTTATCAACATTTTTAGATAATAATGATGATGCTATTATTACATCAAAGGCTAATTATTTTTATAGTAATAATAAAGATTATTATGGTGTATATATAAAACACTATCAAGATACTTCAAAAATTAGTCAAAATGATACTTTGCAAGAATTACCAAGTTTGCAATATCATAGATTTTATGATTCTTTATTTGATGAATATATTACATATAAAGTAGATGTAAATTATAGTAATTATTATAGAAAAGAAGGTTCTACTCTTAATAGGGTTGTTCTTAATACTCCTGTAGAATTTAAAAAAAGTTTATTTAATGATTATGTTAATTTGGTTGTTAAAGAAGAATTAGATGTTAAATTTAATTTATATGATGAATATCATAAAAATAATGATTTTATAGTTAATACCTCAAGTTCAGTTTCACTTTTTACAAATTTATTTAAACAATATGATGATTATTTACATAATATAAATTTTGGGATTAGAGCAACAGCTATAACTGGTGAAAAAGAAGAAGAAAATGAATTTTTTGTTGTTGATGAATATGATGATTTAAGTTTTGATATAGAATTTTCACAATTAGTTTATAAAGGATTAGATAAAAAATTTAAGCATAATTTTACGTTAAAAACTAAAGATACGAAAATAGATGCTTTGAATAATCAATTTAAATATTATGTAACACCTGAATTTTCTTTAAATAATACGGTTGAATATTCTTTTACTGATAAAAATTTAAATAGTTTTTTTGCAGAGAGTAATTATAAAAATGATAAATTTAGGTTAGGTTTAGGATATTTTTATAATAAAAAAGATAAAAAAATAAAAAATGTCTATGATGAATTTTTAAGTGCTAAAGTACAATATGAGTTTTTACCTTATAGTATTTTTAATTCTAAGGTTTGGTATAACTTAAAATCAAATAAATTTGATAATTATTCTTTTGGAATTACATTAAAAAGAAAATGTATAAATTACAGTATTGAATATAAAGAATATATTAGTTCAAAATTAACACAAAGAGGTATAGAATCTAAGAAAGATAGAGGAATCTATTTGAAATTTAATCTTTATCCTATAGGTGGTGCAAAATATAATGTATCTTTAGATAGAGGTGATGATGATTTTTGATAATCCAATCCAAGCAGCTAGTGAATTTTGTCAAGTTTTAGCTGAATGCGACGAATTAAAAGATCATATAATAATAGGAAATAGCATAAAAAATATTCCTTTTGTTGAAACTATTGCAAACGAATTAAATTTGTATTATGATATGCTTTTTAATAAGAGTATTTATGCACCAAATAATGAATGTCAAATAGCAAAAATTAGTGAGACAAAAGATATAGTTTTTATATCAGAATTAATTGAAGCGTTTTCAATAAAAGAAGATTATATTATGTCTATTAGTAAAGTTTTGTACGATGAAGCTATAATGGGTAAGGTTGCAAAATATAGGCACTCATTACCTCTTAGTGATTTAAAGGAAAAAGATATTTTGATTTTAGACCAAGGGTCAAATAGTGGTTTAACATTAAATTTATGCCATAAAAGTTTGCTCGGTTTAGGTGTAAAGAGTATAAAATATGCAAGTGCTTTGATGCCATGCGATGCGTATGATTATTATACTGATTTATTTGATAAAGTATATTATTTAGAAAAAATAGAACATTTTATAGATAAAGATTATTACTACAAGCAACCACTTGAAATATCAAGTGAATATGCGTGTGAGATTTTAGAAACGAGCAATTATTATTTGCCATATCAAAAGGAGATAAATGAAAAAAATAATTAAGATTAACGATAAAGAATTAGTATTTGAACTTGATTTAGTTGCCAAACAAGCAAATGCAAGTGTTTTAATGACTTGTGGTAAAACGGTTATGTTAGCAAGTGTTGCTAGAGAAGATGAGTGTGTTAGTGAAGATTTTTTACCATTAACCGTTAGCTATGTAGAAAAAACTTATGCAGCAGGTAAAATTCCAGGCGGTTTTGTGAAAAGAGAAACAAAACCAAGTGATTATGAGACTTTAACTTCAAGAATAATTGATAGAACATTACGCCCATTATTTCCTAAGGGTTATTTACATCCAACTCATATCGTTGTTATGCTTCTTTCGGTTGAAGAAAATGTTGATATTCAGCCACTTGCACTTTATGCAGCAAGTGCAGCTTTATTTTTAAGTGATATTGAAATTGTATATCCAGCAGTTGGGGTTAGGGTTGCTAAGGATGAAAATGGTTTTGTTCTAAATCCTGATTTAAATTCTTTAGAACTTTCAAGTCTTGATTTGTTTGTAAGTGGTCTTAAAGATGAATTATTAATGATAGAAATGAAAGCAAATGAGACTAATAATTCAATGAATGAGATGAGTGAGAGTGAGTTATTACAAGCTTTAGAATTTGCAAAAGGTAGTATTTTAAATATAAGTAATGATTTTTATAATACTTTTAAAGAATATAAAAAATCTTATGAGTTTAATTACAAAGCTGATAGTGAAAATCTAGCAGTATATGAATATTTAGAAAAAAACTATTTAGAAGATATAAAATTTGCAATTAATAAAATGGCTAAAAGCGAAAGAGCAAGTGAGCTTAAAGCTATTGCAAAAAAAGTTGTTTTAGATGAAGAATTTATAAATAATAATTGGAGTGAAGCTGAACTTGATTATGAATTAAATCGTATTAAAAAACATATAGTAAGAAAGCAAATCTTAAAAGAAAGAAGAAGAGCTGATGGGAGAGCTTTAGATGAGGTTCGTCCTATTAGTATATTGACTAATATTTTACCAAATGCGCACGGCTCTTGTTTATTTACAAGGGGTCAAACTCAAGCATTAGTGGTTTGTACTTTAGGTAGCGACAATGACGCTCAAGCGATTGAATTATTAAATAATAAATCAACTACCTATGAAAGATTTATGTTTAATTATAATTTTCCTGGTTTTTGTGTAGGCGAAGCAAGTCCTTTAAAAGCACCTTCAAGAAGAGAATTAGGACACGGAAATCTAGCAAAAAGAGCTTTAAGTTCTTCAGTTAGTAAAGATTATGCTCACACTATTAGAATAGTTTCAGAAATATTAGAAAGTAATGGAAGTAGCTCAATGGCTAGTGTTTGTGGTGGCTCATTAGCTCTTCGTGCTGCAGCAGTGCCTAGTAAAAAACTAGTAGCTGGAGTTGCTATGGGACTTATAATTGAAGATAGTGAATATGCTGTATTAACTGATATTATGGGCTTAGAAGATCACGATGGGGATATGGATTTTAAAGTAGCAGGTAGTGTTGATGGAATAACTGCTATGCAAATGGATATAAAATTAGGTGGGGTTAGCACTGAAATATTAACCCAAGCTTTAGAAGCTGCTAGAAAAGGAAGAATTCATATTCTTAATTTAATGGAAGAAGCAAATTCTAAGATTGTTATTAATGAAGAAATTTTACCTAAATTAGAAATATTTAGCGTAAGTGCTAATGATATTCCAGAAATTATTGGTCAAGGTGGTAAAACTATTAAAGAAATCATAGATAAATTTGGCGTTAGCATAGATTTAGATAGAGATAAAAATGAAGTAAAAATTAGTGGTCTTTTAGTAAGCGATGCTAAGGATTATATATTAAATGAAGTTTTAAAACCGAAAGGTAAGTCAGGTAAAAAATCAAGTCCAAAAATTGATTTTAATATAGGTGATACTTTTAGTGGAGTTGTTAAGAAAAGTACAAATTTCGGAGTTTTCATTAGTATTAAAGACGGCATTGATGGACTTTTACATTCTCGTAAAATTAAAGGTCTAAATTTAAACGAAGGTGATATTGTAAATGTAGTTGTAAGCGAGATAAAAGATGGAAAGGTAGGTCTTGAGTTAGGTAATGAATGAATTTATTGAAGGATTATTATTAGGGCTAGGAGTATGCGTTCCTTTTGGTCCTATAAATATTTTAATTATTAGTTATGCTGTTAAATCTTTTAAAAATGCTTACTCTTTAGGTTTAGGTGCTTGCACTGGAGATTTTTTATACTTAGTGTTTTTACATTATGGTATATTAGGGTTTATTAAAAATGAAACTTTTTTAGATGTTTTAAGTATCTTTGGATGCCTTTTTTTAAGTTATATGGGTTTTTGTATGGTAAAAGCTGGAACGAGTAAATTAGAAATAAAAGAAAAGATTATGAAAGATAGCATAATAATAAATTATTTTAAAGGTCTTGCTATTAACATGAGTAATCCTTATGTAATTACATTTTGGCTAAGTGTTGCAACGATATTAGATACCAGTAGTAATCCTTTATTTTTGTTTTTGGGACTTATGATATGTATTTTTAGTTGGATTTTTTGTCTTGCATTTTTTGTTTATAAATATACCCATTTATTTTCGGCAAAAGTGCTAAAAGGTATTAATATTTTTTCAGGTATAATTTTAGGATACTTTGCTGTAATGCTTATTTTAAAGAGGTTTTATGGATTTTAAAGAATGTCTTAAAAATAGATTTTCTTGTAGAGACTTTATTGATTATGAATTAAGTAAAGATGAATTAATTAATATAGTAGAACTTGCAAAATTAAGCCCTAGTGCAACAAATATGCAACCAGCAAAACTAAGCTTTTTTAGCGGTAAAAGCCTTGCTAAATTAAGCGATGATTTATTAAATGCTGTAAAAAATAATATTAAAAGCCAAGATATAAAATTATATCCTGATATTTGGTTTGAGCCTTATAAGAGTAGAAGATTTCAGACAGGAATTAAGCTTTATGAAGCACTTAATATAAAGCGAGATGAGAAAGAAAAAAGGCTAGAGCAATGGCATAAGAATTTTAAATTCTTTAATGCTAAAAATCTAGCAATTTTACATATTGATAATGGTTTAAACGAAGGTTCTTTGTTAGATTGTGGTATTTTTCTAGCTAATTTTTTAAATGCGGCTACATATTTAGGATTTAGTACTTGTGTTTTAGGTAGTATTGCTGAATATTGCGATACCATTAGAGAAAATGGGGTTGAAGGCAAAATTATATGTGGCATTGCAATAGGTAAAAAAAGTAGCGATAATGTAAATAATTTTAAAACTACAAGAGCAAGTAACGAAGAAATAATTAAATTTATTTAAAGGAGAAAAAATGAGTGTTACAATGGATTTTTGTATTTTTTCTATGAGCGATGATAGTAAAAGTGAAGAAATAGCACCAATTATTGAGTATTTAAGAAAGAAAAATATAAAACACAAATTAGGTGCAATGGGAACTAGCGTAGAAACTGATGATTTAAAAAGTGCTTTAAAAATTTTAAATAAAGCAAATAAATTAATTAATAAAGATAGAGTTTATTTAGTAGCCAAATTTGACATTCACAAAAGTAGAAATGATAATCTAAAATATAAGGTAAAATCGGTTAAAAAGCGTCTAAAGGAAGGTAATAGTAAAGAAATTTGAGGTGTTAATATTTGTAATAATTAAATGAATTATTATTAAAAATTACTTTTTTGTTGAATTTATTATTAATTTAGTGGTTTTATTTTTTAGACTAAGCCTTGCAATTAAAATTTGTCTTTGCTTAAAGTTTCGCAAAACTTTAGTGCATTCTTAAAAATAAATTTAAATATTTAAATAATTTTAAAGAGTTTTGAAAATCAAAACTCCTTTTTCATTTCTTTAAATTCTTGTGCCAAAAACTTTGCTGTATAGCTTTTATCAGCATATTTTTTAGCAAGTTCTAATGGATTACCTGTCGCAATTATCTTACCACCCCTAAAACCGCCTTCAGGACCCATATCTATAATATAATCAGCGTTTTTGATTAAATCCAAATTATGCTCAATTACAAAAACACTATTTCCAGCATCTACTAAATGCTGCAACACTTTTACTAATTTTTGCGTATCTGCAAAATGAAGCCCCGTAGTTGGTTCATCAAGTAAATAAAGTGTATTTCCTGTATCACTTCTACTTAATTCTTTAGATATTTTTATCCTTTGAGCTTCCCCACCACTTAAGGTTGTAGCGTTTTGACCTAAGGTTATATAATCAAGCCCTACATCCATTAAGGTCTTTAATTTTTGCTTAATCTTAGGGTGTTTTGCAAAAAACTCATAAGCTTCTGCTACACTCATTTCTAAAACATCAGCTATATTTTTGTCTTTATATTTAATCTCTAGTGTTTGATGGTTGTATCTTTTACCCCCACAAGCATCGCAAGTAATATTTACATCAGGTAAAAAGTGCATAGAGATTTTAAGCTCACCTTCTCCGCTACATTTTTCACACCTTCCACCTGCAACATTGAAGCTAAAGCGACCGATTTTATATCCTCTAATCTGTGCTTCAGGAACATTTGCAAATAAATTCCTAATCTCATCCATAAGCCCTGTATATGTTGCTGGATTGCTTCTTGGAGTTTTTCCTATTGGACTTTGATCTAGGAAAATTACTTTATCTAATTTATCAAGACCTTTGTATGTAATATCATTAATTACTGCTTTTGCTCTATTTAGATTTGCTCTTGCAATAGGTAGAAGTGAATGCAACATTAATGAGCTTTTACCACTACCGCTTACTCCTGTTACACAAACTAAATTCCTAAGTGGGAATTTCACACTTAAATCCTTTATATTGTTTTGATTAATTCCACTTAATTCTAAATATTCATCACTCTTTCTAGCCTTATAAAGGTCTATGTCTTTTTTGCGATTTATATACAATGCAGTTTCGCATTTGCTTTTAAGCAATTCTTTATAAGTGCCATTAAAGATAATCTCCCCACCACTAGTTCCAGCCCTAGGTCCAATCTCAACGATTACATCAGCACTCTCAATTGTCTTTCTATCGTGCTCTACTACTATTAGGGTATTTCCTTTAGCCTGCAAGCTTTTTAGAGTATTTATTAGTTTTTGCGTATCTCTTTCGTGAAGACCTATGCTAGGCTCATCTAATACATATAAAACCCCGCTTAATCCACTTCCAATTTGAGAAGCAATCCTAATTCTTTGAGCTTCTCCACCACTAATTGTCCTTGCATCTCTACCTAGTGTTAAATACCCCAAGCCAACATCATTTAAGAAAAATAATCTTTCATTGATTTCTTTAATAATAGGATAAGATATTTCATAATCTTGCTTATTTAAATTATTAAAATTCTCTATTTTAAAAAATTCGCAAATCTCTTCAATAGGTGTGCTAATAACATCAGCTATGCTTTTGCCATTTACTAACACAGCTAAGCTTTGCTCGTTTAATCTAAAGCCTTTGCAAGATGGGCAGGTTTTTTCTGTTATGTATTCATTAAAATCTTTATCATCTTTTAAGATTTCATAACTTATTTTAATAGCTCCATCAAAAGTTTTTTTGATATTATGTTTATTCCATAAAAAGCTAAATTCTGTTGCACTTCCGTATAAAATAAGCTTTTTTTGATATTCACTTAATTCTTCATAAGGCTTATTTGTAGGGATTTTTTCTGCTTCGCAAAATGCTAAAAGTAACTTTGAATAATAACTTTTATTAAAGCCCATCATAGTGCGAACTGCACCATCTTCTATGCTTCTTTCATAATTTATGATTTTTTCTTGGTCAATACTCATTCTAATGCCTAAACCATCACATAAAGAACAAGCTCCTTTAGGGCTATTAAATGAAAAGCTTAAAGGCTCAAGTTTATTAAATGAAATTTTACATTTAAAACAAGCATTATGAAGCGAATAATGAATATTTTTATTACTTTCTAATAATTCTAACTCACACTCACCATAACTTAAACTTAAAGCTTTTTCAACAGCTTGAGCTAAACGACTTTTATTATCATCACTAATTCTTAGCCTATCAACTACTAATTTAATAGTATGCTTTTTAGTTTTAGCTAATTCTATTGGCTCATCTAGTCGTGTTAGTGTGCCGTTTATTAAAATATTTATAAAACCTTGAGCTTTTAGGCTTTCAAGAAGTGGTGCGAATGTGCCTTTTTTTTCTTTTACTAAAGGAGCTAAAATCATTGCCTTTTCGCTAAATTTTGTCATTTCGTTTATTATATCTTCTGTATCCATTTTATTGATTTTTTCTCCGCATTTATGACAATGCTGAACTCCGATTTTTGAATACAAAAGTCTTAAATAATCATATATTTCAGTAATTGTTCCAACGGTTGAGCGTGGGTTTTTGCTAGTTGATTTTTGATCAATTGCAATAGCAGGGGTTAAGCCTTCTATTTTTTCTACATTTGGTTTTCTAAATTTATCTAAAAATTGCCTAGCATAAGCACTAAGGCTTTCTATATAACGGCGTTGTCCTTCTGCATAAAGCGTATCAAAAGCTAAAGTTGATTTTCCACTACCACTAAGCCCTGTAAAAACTATTAATTTATTTTTAGGTAGTGTTAGGTTTATATTTTTTAAGTTATTTTCACTTGCGTTTATAACTTGAATTTCATTATTCATTAAATACTCCGTGTTGTTTTAGAACTTCTATTATTGATAAAGTCAATACAAATAATAAAAATCCTATGAAAAGTTTTTTTTGCGTATTATTGCTAATTTTATGAAACAGCCAATTACCAACCCAAACTCCAGGCAAACTTGAAATAGCAATTATTGCACCAGCAGTATAATCAACATGATTTGTAATTGCCATAGAAACAAAAGCAGCACTTCCAGCAAAAGCTACAAAAAGACCGCTAAATGAAGCAGCTTTTTTAATATTAAAATTACAAATTGCAACTAAAGCAGGCGTGAGTAATGCTCCACCACCTATTCCACCACTTGTAGCAATTGCACCTATTATTAAACCTACGAAAAATTGTAATAATTTTGAATTCTTTTCAGGTTCAATTGGATTTGCAGGAGTAAAATAAAGTTTAACAATAGCCCAAATAATTAAAAAACAAATAATATAAGCAATCATTAAATTGCTTGCAAATTTCATAATAAAACCAACGCTAAAACCACCAACTAAACCACCTAAAGCAGGATATAAAGCATTTTTTACTTGCAATGTGCCTTTTTTATAATTTAAATACGAATTATAAAAAGATGAAAAAACCATTTGCATAACGCTAATTCCAACAGCAATCTTAGGCGAGTACCCAACAAAAGTTGTCATAATAGGCACAACAGCAGTTCCGCCACCTATTGCAAAAAGTCCTGCAGTAAAACCAACTAAAAGCCCATCTAAAATAAAAATAATATAAGTAAGTAATGTATATTCTTCTATCATAAAAAACTCCTAAGGCGTAATCTTAATTAACTTAGCTTACACTTTTCTTTCTTATAATAATTAAAACTTATTTAAGGAAAGATTAATGCTTAATGCTACTAAGTATTCTATCGATAATTTTTTTATACACACTTTAGGTTTTGATTTAAAAAGTATTGATTGTGTAGATGTAAATAGGTTTTATGTTTCTCATATTTGTTTAAAATTAGATAATATTGAATATGCTTTTTATTTAAATTTTCAATATGAATGTTTAGAAGATTTAGCGTTTGTATTATTAGGTGATAAATTTTTAGATGATGAAGTTATTTGTGATTTGTCTAAAGAAATTGCTAATCAGCTTGTAGGATTTATTAAGAAAGACTTTGATAATTGTAGTATTGGAATTCCAGATTATAAAGGGTTAGACTATAGTTTAATTTATGAACATAAGTTGTGTTATAAAGTCAATAATAATTATTTTTTTATGGGATTAATTAAGAAGCATTATGATTGATAAAATTTTAGATATTGAACTAAATTTATTTATAGATGTTGCTAGTACAATGATTAGTGTTGAAAATTTTTTAGATTTAGATATTGATAGTTTTATAAATTTAGATAATTCTTTAAATAATGGTGCTGATTTATATGTAAGTAATGTTAGAGTTGCTAAAGGTAAATTGTTTTTAAAAGATGATAATTTAGCCATTGTGTGTAATAAAATTTATACTAATGAGTTTATATGAAAAAGATATTTTTTATTATTTTTAGTATAAATTTATTTGCAAGTAATGTTATAGACTATAGTTTAATTAGAAGTGAGGATAAACTTGATTTAATTTTTAAATTAGATTCTCCTTATGATAAAAATAATAATATAAAGGTTTTTAAAGAAAAAGACTTTGTGGCTTTAGTGTTTAAGGATATGTTAATATCAGAATCAAGTAAAATACCTTTGAATTTGCCTTTTATTGGTGATATGTATATGTATTTACTAGATACTAATACTGTTATTAAATTTGAAAGCAATCAAAAATTAGGAGTTTTTTTAGACAATAATAATCAAAATTTTGAATTAAAAATTAGATTAGTTCCAGAAAATTTAGTTGTAAATTCTAATATAAGTAATGAAAAATCTTATTTTGATTATTTTTTTGCTTTTATTGCTATCGTAGTTTTGTTATTTTTTGTAATTAGGTATAAGAAAAAAAAATATGCCGAATTGCAAAATATAATATCAAAAACATTTAATTTAAATACTAATAGGATTAAAATAATATCTTATAAAAATTTAGATAAATATAATAAATTTATAGTGGTTTCGTATGATAAGATGATATATAAATTTATTATCGGAGAAAATAATATTAATTTAAATGATAGTGAAAAAAATAGTTATATAGATTGTTTTAAAATGAATTATATTAAAGAAAATGCGTTAAACTCATATAAAGAAAAGATTAGCAAGTTATAAGGAGAAAAGTTGAGAAGGGGAAGAGGGAAAATAACAGTATTTTTGTTATTTATTATTTTTGTAATAATATTTGGTTTTATTGCGTTTTCAAATTTATTTGAAAGAATTTCTCCGAATGTAAATATAAATGATACTATTTATTGGAATACTAGAGATAAGATAGTTTTTGAAGTAAATGATAATTTAAATTTAAGTAATATTTTAGTTGAGTATTCTAAAAATAATGAACCTAATAAAAATATTTTATTAAATCAAAATGTAAATACTAATTTAGTTAATGTCACAATAGAATTACCAAAACCTAAATTTGGGGAAAATATAAGCAAATATACTCTTTATATAAAAGCTAAAGATAGTAGTTTTTGGAATTGGTTTATGGGTAATACTACTGAAAAAGTTGTTAGCGTAGTTATTGATAATACTAGACCACAAGTAAGTATTTTAGCTAATTCATATAGTATTACTAAAGGTGGTGCTGCTAGTGTTGTTTTTTATGTGCATGATGAAAATTTAAGTGAATTATATATAGATGTAAATTCTCGTGTATTTAAAGCTATACCATTTTTAAAAGATAATTATTATATAGCACTTATTGCGTGGGATATAAGAGATAATGATTTTAGTGCTAGAATAATTGCTAATGATAAGGCTAATAATATAGTTAAAGAAAAAATTCCATATTATATTAAAAATAAAGCATATAGAGAATCTACTATAAGCGTTAATGATAATTTTATTAATGGAAAGATTAAAGATTTATATGAAATTAATGCAGAAGAGAATTTAAATGATAATGCTTTAATTTTTGATTATGTAAATGCAACTCTTAGAAAGAAAAATGAAAATTTAATTCATAAAGCTACTAATAATTTAACAGATGAAATTATTAGTGATTTTTATTTAACTCCGTTTTCTCCATTAAAAAATGGTATGAAGGTTGCTGATTTTGGTGATCATAGATATTATAAATATGATGGAAATCAAATTAGTGAAAGCTATCATATGGGACTTGATTTAGCTAGCACAAAAATGGCGCCTATAGTATTAAGCAATGATGGTAAAGTAGTATTCGCACAAGATAATGGAATTTATGGGTTAAATTTAATAATTGATCATGGTTTAGGACTTTATACTTTATATGGACATTGTTCTAAGAAGAATGTAGAATTAGGTGATGAATTAAAGTCTAATACGATAATAGCTAATACAGGAACTAGTGGTTTAGCATTAGGAGACCATTTGCATTTTGGTGTTTTAGTTCAAGGCGTTGAGGTAAGACCTGAAGAGTGGATGGATTCTAAATGGATGAATGACAATATTTTTGCTATAATAAATAAAGCAAAAGATATAATAAATAAAAAATAAGGAATGAAAATGTTGCAAACAACGATTGCAAAAGTAGTTTCAAATGTTGGAATTGGACTACATAAAGGTAGTGCTATTAAGATAAAATTTAGCCCACTAGGTGCTAATAGTGGAGTGGTATTTCATAGAACAGATATTAATAAATTTTACGAAGCAAATTATAAAAGCGTAATCAATACTCAAATGGCTACGGTAATTGGAGATAAAGATGGTTATATATCTACAATTGAGCATTTAATGAGTGCTGTTAGCTCTTATGGAATTGATAATTTATTAATAAGTATTGATGCAAATGAAGCACCTGTTTTAGATGGTTCAGCGGCTGGTTTTTGTGCTATGCTTGATGAAGCAGGTATTAAACAACTTGACGCTAAAAAACAAATATTTGTTGTTAAAAAAGAAATAAAAATTCAAGAAGGAGATAAATTTGCAAGTCTTAGTCCTACAAATGCTCCTACTTATGATTTTACTATAAACTTTAAGCACCCATCAATTAATACTCAAAACTATATTTACAAGGCTAATAAACAAAATTTCATAAATGAAATTGCAAGTGCTAGGACTTTTGGGTTTTTAAAAGATGTTGAGTATTTAAAATCAAAAGGATTAGCATTAGGTGGTAGTTTAGAAAACGCTGTTGTTTTAGATGATAATGGCATATTAAATCCTGAAGGATTAAGATTTAGTAATGAATTTGTAAGACATAAAATCCTTGATGCGATTGGTGATTTATATATGTTAGGTAAAGCAACTTTTGCTAACTATAAAGCTTACGCAAGTAGCCATGATTTAAATCATAAACTAACTATTGAATTGCTAAACAATCCAAATTCTTATGAATTAGTAACTCTTAGTGATGATACAAACAAAGATTTATTAAAGGCATTCACATTAAACTTTTAGTAGTGCCTATGGCAAATCTCATTGGAATATATGATGGTAATAATTTGTTAAAAGAAGAAATCAAAATCATAAATAAAACCAGTGAAGATTTGCCAAAAATTATGCAAGAACTATTAAATAAATATAATTTTAGCGAATTAGCCTACGCTAATGGACCAGGCTCATATATGTCTTTAAAAATTGTTTATGTATTTTTAAGCACAATTGCCCTTGTTAAAAACATACCATTAAAAGCAATTAGTGGTTTTACATTTACAAAGAATAATTTAATAAAAGCTAACAATAACTTATATTTTACCCTTGCTGATGATAAAATCAAATTAATTAAAAATGATAATTTTAAAGATGAGTTTTTTATACCAAATGAGTATAATTTCAAATTCTTAGAAAGTAATTTGCCAAATTATTTTTTACCTGCTATTTAGGAGATAAATATGAAAGAATTAAAAATTATTAGCCCAGCTACAAGTGCAAATTTAGGTGCAGGATTTGATTGTTTAGGTTTAGCTTTAAATTTTTATAATGAGACAATTATTAAAAAAAATTCATTTTTTAGGGTTAGTATTAAGGGCGAGGGTGATGATAATATTTATTTAAAAAAGCATAATTTGTTTATAATAATTTTTAATGAAACTTATTATAAATTAACTGGTAAGAAAGACAATTTTAGTTTTTCATTTGTTAATAATATCCCATTGAGTAGAGGATTAGGTAGTTCTAGTTCAATAATAGTTGCAGCTATAGCAAGTGCTTATTATTTTGCAGGTTTAAGTATTAATAAAAATATGATTTTAAATCAAGCTTTAGATTACGAAAATCATCCTGATAATATTAGTCCAGCTGTTTTAGGTGGTTTTGTATGTTCTTTGGTTGAAAATTTAAAAGTAAATTACATTAGAACAACAATTTCAGATTCTATAAAAGCTGTAGTTTGTATCCCTAATAAAGCAATATCAACAAATGCTAGTCGTAAGGCCTTACCAACCAAACTTAGTTTAGAAGATTCTTGTTTTAATATAGCTCATAGTTCTTTAACAACAGCAGCTTTTATGAGTAAAAATTATGATATGCTAAAAGTAGCCGCTAAGGATAGACTACATGAAAGAGGTCGTATGATGGCTATCCCAGAACTTTTTAAGGTTCAAGAATTAGCTATTAAAAATGGTGCATTGATGAGTAACTTAAGTGGTTCAGGCTCAACTTTTTTTAATCTTTGCTATAACGATGACGCTAATAAGTTAAATAAAATTTTAAGTGATAATTTTAAAGATATGAGAGTTTTGACATTAGATTTTAATAATACAGGTTTTGAAATTTTATAAGAAGGTGGTTTTTGAATTCAATAAAATCAGCTATTTTTATAGATAAACTTTATGAAATTAATATAGAGGCTATGATTACTAAAGGCTTACCAGCTTTTAGCATAGTTGGATTACCTAGCACTAGCATAAAAGAAAGTGTTGATAGGATTAAAGCAGCTTTTGCAAATTTAGATGATTTTTCTTTACCACCTAAGAAAATTACTATAAATTTAAGTCCATCAGATACTCCAAAAAATGGCTCATATTTTGATTTAGCAATAGCTTTGCTTATATATTTTTATAATGATGAAAATATTGATAATGATTTTTTTGTATTCGGTGAATTAGGACTTGATAAAAGTGTAAAAAGCACAGCTATTATGTTTTCTATTTTATTGTTTTTAGCGAGTTTTAAGCCTAATTCAAAGGTATTGATACCTAAAGAATTAAGCAAACAAGCTAGTTTGATATATAATTTAGAATGTTACGCAGTAAATAATTTAGATGAAGCTATAGAATTTTTTAAAAGTAGTAATAAAGATAAATTTAGAATTCATTATGATGAGAGTATATTTTTAAATTTATTAAAAATTAATGATAAAACTTATATCAAAAACACAAACTATCCATTTGATTTTAAAGATATTAAAGGTCAAAATCAAGCTATTTTAGCGTGTAAAATAGCCGCACTTGGAATGCATAATTTAATGCTAGAAGGCTCACCTGGAAGTGGTAAAAGTATGTGTGCTAAGCGGATTAGTTATATTATGCCACCACTTAGTATTGATGAAATTTTAGAAACTAATGCTTATAAAAGCTTTAATAAAGATAGTCTTGATTTTACACCACAAAGACCTTTTCGTTCTCCCCATCGTTCTAGTACAATCAGCTCAATTTTAGGTGGAGGGACACAAAATGCAAAGATAGGTGAGTTAGGACTTGCTAATAATGGCGTTTTGTTTTTTGATGAATTTGCATATTTTGATAAAAAAATTATAGAAAGTTTAAGAGAGCCATTAGAAGATAATAAAATAAATATCTCTAGGGTAAATTCAAAAACTACATATAAAACTAAATTTTTATTTATATCAGCACTTAATCCTTGCCCTTGTGGAAATTTATTCAAAAAAGAACAAACTTGTACTTGTTATGAAAGAGATATTATAAGATATAAGAACAAAATTTCTCAGCCTATTTATGATAGAATTGATTTATATGTAGCTATGGATGAGGTTGGTTCTAATGCTACAGCTTTATACTCAAGCGAAGAATTAGCTAATGATATTTTAAAAGCATTTATTTTTCAAAAATCTATAAGAAAGCAAGATGAATTTAATGGAAAATTAAGTGATGAAGATATTAAAAAATTTTGTATTTTAGATGATGACGCAAAAAACATTTTAAATAAAGCCATAAGCACTTATGAGCTTAGTGCAAGAGCTACTAATAAGGTTTTAAAAGTAGCTAGGAGTATTGCTGATTTTGATGAAAGAATTATTATAAATAGCAAGGATATTAAAATAGCGCTTTCTTTTAGATATAGAAAAAGATAATTTATGTTTTAAGGAAATTTATGGAAGAAAAAAGTGTCTTAAATAAAATGATTGATACTCCAATAAATAGTTTTGATTATCAAACATTATTTGTAACATATGGTTTTAAAATTTTAGGTTCTTTGATTATTCTTTTAATTGCTTTTATTATTATGAAAATAGTTGGAAAAGCATTAGATATAGCATTAACAAAGGCTAGAATTGATGAAACATTAGTTATATTTTTAGTTAAGTTAATAAAAATAACTATTTTAGTATTTGGGATATTAGCTATGCTTAATAATTTAGGTGTAAATACTACATCTTTTGTAGCTTTATTTACAGCGACATCATTTGCTATATCATTTGCTTTTAAAGAAACACTATCAAATATTGCAGCTGGAGTTTTACTCGTAATTTTTAGACCTTTTAAATTAAAAGAATATGTTAAATTAGGGGCTGGAGAGGGTTTTGTTAGTAATATTAGTTTGTTTTCTACTACTCTTAGAACTAATGATAATATAAATATAATAGTGCCAAATTCAAAGGTTGTAAGCGATAATATTTATAATTATTCTCGTGAAAAAATTAGAAGGATTGATTTGTCAAAAATTATTAAACCACAAGAATTATGCGAGAGTAGAAAAGAATTATTAAACATTTTAAATAATTGTGATTTAGTTTTAAAAGAACCAGCTATTTTTATCGGAGTAAAAAACATTAATGATGCTGATATAGAAATTAGTATTCAAATATGGGTTGAAAATATAAACTATGATAGAGCTTTAATGCAAATTAACGAAGCATTGCTTTGTAAATAATTTAGAATTAAAAAGAGTAATATTGTAATGATAGATTTAGATATTGATACTTTTAAAAAAAGTTTTAAAAGCGTGGTAATAGCAAGTATTGACAATAATGGTAATGCAATTAGTTCTTATGCTCCTATTATTTTTGATGGTAATGATATGTATATTTTTATAAGCGAAGTTGTGGAGCATTTTAATGCTTTAAAATTTAATCCTAATAAAGTAGAAATTATGTTTTTGCAAGATGAAAGCAAGGCTAAAACGATTTTTGCAAGAATTAGATTAAGGTATAAAGTAAATGCAAAAATCTTAAATAGAGATGATGATTTTAATAGATTATTCTCTCTTTTAAAAGAACAACAAAATGATGAAAACATAGATATTTTTTATAATATGCAAGATTTTCATTTTGTTAAATTAATTATTAAAAGTGGTAGATTTGTTAAAGGTTTTGGTATGGCTTATGATATAGATGAAAACAATAAAACACATTTAGCAAATATTAATTCTCCACATAAATTTAATAAATAAAATACCAAGATAAATTTAGATTTTTTAATTATATATTTTTTATTAATAATAAATTAATATTATTAAAATAAAAATTTTAAAGGAGAATGATGACTAAGCAAGAATTAGCAAATAAAATTTGGAAAACAGCTGAAGAGCTAAGGGGCGAGGTAGATGCAAATAATTATAAAGATTTCATTTTAGGATTTTTATTTTATAAATTTTTATCGGATAATTTGTTTAGCTTTATGATAAAACAAGGTGTTACTTTAGATGATTATAAGGCTGTTACGAAAGATTTAAAAGAATTTGATTTTGAAAGTATTAAAGATGAATTATTAGTTAAACTTTGTTGTAACGAAAATGGATATTTTATACCTTATGAATATTCTTATAAAGCTTGGATTGACGATAGGACTGGATTAAAAGTTGAAACGCTAAGTAAAGCTTTAGATTTTTTTGAAGAATGTGCTAAAAATAATCCAACCTATGAAAATATTTTTAGACAACTAAGAAATAATATCAATATTTTAGGCAAGGACAATTCAGCAATTAGCACAAAAATTGAAAAAATCGCTTTTATTTTCAAGGATTTAGATTTTAGCATACAAAAAGATTTTGATTTAGTTGGTTATATTTATGAGTATTTAATATCTATGTTTGCAAGTAATGCAGGTAAGAAAGCAGGTGAGTTTTATACTCCACACGAAGTATCAGTTCTAATCTCTGAAGTAATAGCTAATTATTTAAAAGATACTTGCAAGGAAATTAAGCTTTATGATCCAACTTGTGGCTCTGGAAGTTTGCTTATTACCATGGGAAAAGCCGTTAAAAAGCATTATGAAGAAGATATAAAGATACATTATTATGGGCAAGAGTTAATGCAAACAACTTATGATTTAGCAAGAATGAATTTAATTATGACAAATACTCCTGTAAATCTTATAAGCCTTAAAAACGCCGATACTTTGTTAAGAGATTGGCCTTGTGAAAATGGTGATGCTTTAAGGGTAAATGCAATAGCAGCAAATCCTCCATATTCAGCTAATTGGCAAAGAGATAATGCTACAAGTGATCCAAGATTTAGATATGGTTTAGCACCTAATAAAAAGGCTGATTTTGCATTTTTACAGCATTCACTTTATCATTTAGAAAACAACGGATTAATGGGGATAGTTTTACCACACGGGGTTTTATTTAGAAGTGGAGCTGAAGAAGAGATTAGAAAAAATTTAATTGAAAATAACCATATTTATGCAATAGTAGGGCTACCAGCAAATATTTTTTATGGCACTGGTATCTCAACCATAGTTATGTTTTTAACGAACGATATAAATAGAACTAGCGATATTTTATTTATTGATGCAAGTAATGAATTCATAAAAGATGGCAAGAAAAACAAACTCCAAGCATCAAATATAAAAAAGATTTTTGATTGTATAGTAGCAAGGAAAAATCAAACAAATTTTGCAAGACTTGTAAGCAAAGATGAAGTAATTAATAATAATTATAATCTAAACATAACAAGATACATAAATAAAACTGATGATTTAGAGCTAGATTTTAATGCTTTAATGTTTGGTGGCATACCTAAAAAGGATTTAGATAAAAAATATTTTGATAGTTTAAAAAGCTTACAAAATGATATTTTTGCAAACTATGATGATGAGTATTTAAGATTTAATGATTTTTCAAATTTAAAAGAGCAGATTTTAAACTCAAAAGATATAAAAACTATGAGCTAAACTATAAAACCGAGCTAAATAATTATAAAGATTTTTTAAAAATAAATTTAATTGATAATTTAGACTTAATTGATATTAATAAAATTGAAAATACCTTAAATGAACCACTAGAACAAATTGCAAATAATTACGAGCTTTTTGATAAATACAAAATATATCAAAAACTAATTGATAGAACGGGGGGGGGGATTTTAAACGATATAGATAGCATTCAAAGAACAAGCTTAAAAGAATTTAGCAAAACCTTAGATTTAGAGATTATCAAAAACGAATTTTTTAGCTCCGAATTACAAGAATTATCAAACCTAGCAAATCATAAAGAAGAAATCTATCAAGAATTAAACGAGCTTAAAGATGAATTAGACGAAAGCTACTTTAAAGACAACGGCGATTTAGATGAAAAGTTAATAAAAGCTGAATATAAGATGATTAGCAAAGCCACATTAGATATTGATGAGCTAAATATAATCAAAATTAACGAAAAACTAAAAGATTATGAAAACGCTAAAAAATCATACAATACTTACGCAAAAGAGCTTGATATAAAATCAAGTAAAAAACAAGATGAGCTAAATATAGATGAGATAAAAACCTTGCTAAATACCATTTGGATAGAGCCTATTATAAGCAATTTGTTAGATATGTTTAATGTAATGTGTGATGAGATAGCAAACAAACTAAGGGCTTTAAATGATATTTATAAAGATACTTTAAGCGAAATTGAAAATGATTTAAAGCAAAGCAATGCGAAAGTTTGTGAGCTTTTAGCTGAACTAGATGCTGATATAAACGAGCAAAAAGCCATAAATGAGCTTATAAAAATCTTAGGATAAGGCTATGAGAAAACTAAGATTTAAAGGCTTTAGCGAAAAATGGCAGGAATTTGAATTAGGAAATATAGGAGAAACTTTTACAGGATTAAGTGGTAAAACTAAAGAAGATTTTGGATATGGAAATGCAAGATATATCCCGTATTTAAATATTTTTAATAATTCATTTGTAGATATTGAAAATTTAGAAAAAATAGAAATTGATAACTCACAAAATAAAATTAAATATGGAGATGTATTTTTTACTACTTCTTCAGAAACTCCAGAAGAAGTAGGTATGAGTTCAGTTTGGTTATATAACTTAGATAATGTTTATTTAAATAGTTTTTGTTTTGGTTATAGATTAAAAGTTGATATAGATTTTAAGTTTTTATCATATAGCTTAAGAAGTAAATCATTTAGACAGCAAATGATAAAACTTGCTCAAGGTATTTCAAGGTTTAATATATCGCCAAGGAAAACTATGGAGTTATCAATCAAACTCCCGAGTTTGAAAGAACAAGAGAAAATCGGAGAATTGTTTAAAAATTTAGATGAGAGTATAAATAAAACTGAATTAAAAATCTCAAAGCTAAAGCAAAGCAAAAAGGCTTTACTTGATAAACTTTTTACTAAAACATACGAAATTCACCCACAACTACGCTTTAAAACTTTTAGCGAAAAATGGCAGGAATTTGAATTAGGAAATATAGGAGAATTAAAAACTAGTAGTGTAGATAAAATCATTGTAAAAGGTGAAAAAATTGTTAAATTATTAAATTATATGGATGTTTATAAAAATAGTTATATTACTAATAATTTTAATTTTGCAATTACTTCAGCTACTGAAAATGAATTAAAAAGTTTTGATTTGAAATATGGAGATATATTATTTACTCCATCATCTGAAACCCCTGACGATATAGCGCATTCATCTGTTATTTTAGAAAATTTAAATAATGTTTTATATAGTTATCATTTAATGCGTTTAAGACCTAAAATTAATCTAAACAATACTTTTGCAGGACAAGTTTTTAAGCATAATAATTTTTTGCAACAATGTTATAACTTAGCTCAAGGTAATACTAGATTTACGCTTTCAATTTCTAAATTTAGTTGTATAAAAGTAAAACTCCCAAGTTTAAAAGAGCAAGAAAAAATCGGGGAATTGTTTAAAGCTTTAGATGAAAGTATAAATTTATATGAAAAAAAATTAAGCAAATTAAAGCAAATAAAACTTGCTTTATTAGAAAAAATTTTTAAAGGAGAATAAATGTATAGTTTTGTAAGTGAATTAGAGTTTGAAAACGATTTAATTAAAGCTTTAGAGAAAAATGGTTGGCAAAATGATAGTTTTGCTAATGTTTTAATGAGCCCAAGTGAGCAGGATTTAGTGGATAATTTTGCTAAAATTGTCTTTGCAAACAATAGCGAGAGTGCTAAGCTAAACGGCGTAGAATTAAGCGAAAAGGAAATAAATAAAATCCTAGAGCATTTTAGAAAATCTCCTTATGAAATAGCAAGAATGTTAAAAGAAGGCACTATAACAATCACAAGGGATAATCCAAGTGATACTAAAAATAATGGTAAAGAAATAACTCTTATAATCTTTAATAAAGATGAAATTGCAAGTGGTCGCACTATTTATCAAATCGCAAGACAACCGAAATTTAAAAAGCTTGATGATATGCTAAAAGATAGGCGTGGTGATGTGCTTTTGCTTATCAATGGATTGCCACTTTATCATATAGAACTTAAAAAAGATGATAAAAATTTAGAAGAAGCTTATAATCAACTCAAAAAATACAAAAATGAAGGGCTATTTAGTAAGGGGCTTATGAATTTGGTGCAAATTTTTGTAATAATGACCCCTAATGATAGTAGGTATTTTGCTAATACTAATGATAGTGAGTTTAATAAGTCATTTAGGTTTTGTTGGGCGAAAAAAAATAATGAGCATTTAAAAAATTATATAGATTTAGCTAATTCAATGCTAAAAATACCACTAGCTCACGAATTAGTAAGCAAATATTCAATAGTCCAAGGTGCTGATAAAAGTTTAATAATTCTAAGAAGTTATCAATATTATGCGGCTAAAATGATTTTAGAAGTTGTTAAAAATCATTTAGGAGATTTTAATTTAGGTGGCTTTATATGGCATACCACAGGCTCAGGTAAAACTATGACAAGTTACAAAGCAGCTGAACTTGTAAATGAGCTTAAGAATGTGGATAAAGTGGTGTTTTTAGTAGATAGGGTTGAGTTAAATGATCAATCTTTTAAAGAATATTGTTCTTTTAGCTATGATGATGGGGTGTTAAATACCGAAAACATAAGGGATTTAAAGCGTAAGCTAAACCCTAAAGAAAGAGAAAAGCTAATAATAACTTCTATTCAAAAAATGCAAAAATTATCAAAATCAATGAGTAAAGATACTAAAAAAATAGTTTTTATAATAGATGAAGCACATCGCTCAACTTCAGGAGAAATGTTAAGTGATATTAAAAAAGTCTTTGTTAATTCTATGTTTTTTGGTTTTACAGGGACGCCGATTTTTAAAGAGAATTCAAAATTTGACAATGAAACTAAAAATATTTTTGGAAATGAGCTTCATCGTTACACTATAAAAGATGGCTTAAGAGATGAAAATATTTTAAGGTTTAATTTAGTTCAAAAGATTAATTATGATGATATTAGGGATAAAAAAGCAAAAATATTAAATGATGCTAGTTGGTATGATTTTGATGATGAAACAACCGAAGCAAAACTAAAAGAGACGGATTATTTTGAAAATACACAATGGAAAATAAATGTAGTAAAAGAGATTTTAAGTGATTTTTCTAGATTTTCAAAATCTCATAAAAGCTATAAATTTGATAGGTATTTTCATGCTATTTTTGCGGTAAGCTCGATACCTGATGCGATAGAGTATTATAGAATTTTTAAAGATTATAAAAATAAAGGATTGCATGATTTAAAAATTACGACACTTTTTGATACAAATATTGATGAAAATTACGCATTTGTAGTGGATAAAGGAAAAGCATTGCATGAGATTATAAGCGATTATAATGCTATGTTTCATAAAAGTTTAAGAATTGATGATGGAGAATTTAAAAAGGACATTGCAGCAAGATTAGCACACAAAGAGCATTATAAAAGTATAAAAGATGATGATAAGCTAGATATTTTAATCGTTGTAAATCAAATGCTAACTGGTTATGATTCAAAATATGTAAATACTTTATATTTAGATAAAACTTTAGAATATGCAAATTTAATTCAGGCGTTTTCTAGGACTAATAGGGTCTTAAATGGGCTTAAACCTTATGGAAATATAGTGTATTTTAAAGAGCCTGTTGCTATGCAAGAAAATATAAAAAAGGCTTTAGAGCTTTATTCAGGTGCTAATGAAAGCGAGATTTTTGTGCCAAAAATAGGCTATTACGTAGAAAAAATCAACGAAATTTATGCGAAGATTAATACGCTTTTTATACACGGCTTTGCTTCTTTGCCAAGTGATGAAGAAGATATAAAAGAGTTTAGAAGATTGTTTAACGAGCTTGAGTGGTATATAAGAGCGGCGAAAATTCAAGGTTATGATTTTGATAAAAGGAGTTATAAATGATAGTTTCAAATTTAGATGAAAATACTTATGAAATATTAAAAGTAAGGTATCAAGATAGCATTCAAAGTGGGGTTTTAAAAGATGAGTTTAAAGAGCATTATGAAACAGATTTAAGCTTTAATGAAAATAGATTTGAGATAAATTATGATTATATGCAGGATTTATTTGCAAAATTTAAGCGTGATAAAACAGCCGAAAATAAAGAAAAACTAATAAAAAGTCTAGCGATTTTAAGCGAGGCTGACCAAGAAATAGCACTGGATATAATTAATTCTAATGATATTAGCGATTATATGGATTTGATTAGCGAGATAAATAAGGTTAAAGCTAGTAGGCTAGATGAAAAGATTAAAGATTATGCAGAGCTTTTTGGGCTTGATTTTATAAAATTAAAAGAGATATATATTGATGCAAAAAGTGAAATAGATTTAAATAAAGGAAATAGACTTGTGGATTTAATTAATTTATCTGATAAAAAAAAGGTGCAAGATTATTATAAAGTGCCTTTTTGGCAAGGTAAAACTAAACTTTATGATGATATAAAAATTTTTGTTTTAAATCAAAATATATAATAACTAAAGCCTATTTTTTAGGCTTTAATATTTTAAGGCTGGTTTATGTTTACAAATTTTCATATTTTTAATAAAAATTTTATAGTTTTAAGAGATGATTTATTAGGTGAAATCAATGGAAATAAAGCCAGAAAATTAGCATTTTTAAAAAGTATAAAATTACCATATAAGCACTTGATTTGTTATGGTTCAAGTCAATCAAATGCTATGCAAGCATTGGCTTTATTTTCTAATAAAAATAATTATAAATTTTCATTTGTATGTGCTAGAAGATGTGAAATTTGTGGAAATTTAGAAAATGCTATTAAAAATAACGCAAATATTTATTATTCTAATGATTTTGGTTTAAGCCCTAAGGATTTTGCTATGAATTTACATAAAAGTGATAGCGATAGTTTTTTGATAGATGAGGGCGTTTGTAATGATTTTGCAAGGTTTGGTTTTTTTGATATGGCAAATGAAATTTCTAGTGTATGTAAAGAATTTAATTGCGATGTGTTTTTGCCAAGCGGAACTTATACAAGTGCTATTTATTTAGAAAAATATTTAAGTCAAATTTTACCAGAGATTAGAGTATTTACCACTTCTTGTGTGAGTGGTGAAGAATATTTTGCTAAGCAAATTCAAAAATTAAATCCTAAATCAAATTTAAAATTATTAAAAACTAATAAAAAATATCATTTTGCAAAGCTTTATGAAGAGCTTTTTATACTTACAGAAAATATAACAAAAATAAAATTTGATTTGCTTTATGATAGTGTTGGGCTAATGGCTATTTATGAGAATTTGGATATTTTTAAGGATAATATTTTATATATTCATCAAGGCGGACTTATTGGTTCTAGCACTATGAAAGAGCGATATTTATGCAAATTAGACTATAATTAGAATTTTATAATTAAAATTATTTGTATTATTTTATTTATAATATTTATATTTTTTAAAATGGATAAGATGAAAGTAACAATTACATTAAATGACAATCCATATTTTTTAAAAGCATTAAAATAATTAGCAAAAGCTTTTAATGAACCTATTAAAATAATAAAACAAAAAAGTGAATTTGATAAACATTTAGAATAATACTATAAGAGTGATGAATTTTTAGAAGCATTAAAAGAAGCTAAAGAGTTAGAAGAAGCTCATTTACGTGGAGAAATTAAAGCACAAAGCTTTGAGGAATTTATAGTTGAAATGAGAAATTTACGATCAAATCAATAAAAAAATTAAGTAAATATATTGATAATAAATTTTATTTATGAAATATTTTGATACAAAAAAATTATTAATTAATTTTATATTTAAAAATATTTTGATTAGTTTATTTTAATAAAAGTTATAAATTTGATTTTAATATTAAATAAACATTTTGTTTAATAATTTTATATTTACTTAAATAATTTTTTATCATATCATTTAACTTTTTTACGCAAATAATTTTATTCTAAGGTTTTTTATAATTTTTAAAAATTAATAATTATGCTTTATTTTTTAAAGTTTAAAAAACTTTAAGTTTCATTTTATGTTTTTTAATAATTTTTTATATTTTTTAAAATTTTATATGATAAATTACTTAAACATTCTTGAGCTATATTTTTTTGCATTAATTCAGTTTGATTATATTGTTTATAATTTTCTTTTAAAGAAAAGCAGTTTTTAAAATCACTTTTATTAATACCACAAAAAATTATTAATTTTTTTTGATGAATTTCACATAAATTATTTATTGAGCCAATCACTTTTCCCATTAAGCTTTGATTATCAAATGAACCTTCTCCAGTTATTACAATATCAGCGTTTTTTATGTATTCTTCTAAATTTAAAAGTTGTTTTAAAAATTCAAATCCAGAACAAAAACTAGCATTTAAAAATTCTAAAAAACCATAAGCTAATCCACCAGCAGCACCAGCTCCAGCACACATAGAAAAGTCTTTGCCAAAATGTTTTTCGCAAATATTTGCAAAATTTTTTAAACCCTCATCTAAAAAAATAATATCACTATCATTTGCACCTTTTTGTCTAGCGTATATAAAAGCTGCACCATTTAGACCATATAATGGATTATTTACATCATTTGCTATGTGAAAAGTACATTTTTTTAATCTTAAATCTATATTTTTATCATCAATTTTTTTTATTTTGATTAAATTTTTTCCGATTGGTTCTAAAATATTATCAAATTCATCTAAAAAATTATAGCCAAAAGCACTTAGCATTCCGATACCAGCATCATTTGTAGCCGAACCACCTATACCTATTATAAATTTATTTGTATTTTTGTTAATAGCATCAAGTATAGCAATTCCTAATGATTTTGTGCTAGTTTTTAGTGGATTTTTATCGCTTTCTTTAAGTTTTGCTATCCCAGCAAATTCAGCCATTTCAAAATATGCTGTGTTATTGTCTAATAAATAATAGCCTTCTAAATTTTCGGTATTGGCTGCATTTTTTAAATTTAATGTTATTTTATTTGCATTTAATTTTTGATTAACAGCTACTAAAAATCCATCACCACCATCAGAAATTTCTAAACTTTTTACATTAAAACCTAGTCTTTTAGCTGAGTTGGATATACTTTCATTAGCCTCTTTTGAACTAAGTGAGCCTTTAAAACTATCACAAATTACTAAAATATTCATTTTTTTGCCTTTTTAATGAAAATATAAATTAATAAAAAACTAAAAATTAATGTAGCACTTATGTCTAAGATAAATTCATTCATAATTAAATTCCAACTTTTTAGGTAATATTAATGTATTATCCGTGTATTTTAGATATTTTAATTTTATAGCGTAAATTTCATGATTTAGTGCAAATTTAGCCATTTTGTATTTTTTAATGTATATATCTTTTTGTTCTTGTGTGGCTAAACTTAATTCTCCTATGATTTGTAAGCCTTTGATAGGATTTTGATGATATATTGCAACGGCTAGTGTTTTTATATTTTTTATATGTCTAGAATTTGTACTAGATATAAAAATAATAGAATTATTATTTTCATCAAAAATATAAAAAACACTAGCCGAGTAAGGCTCATTTGTGCTAATTACACATACATTAATAGAGTTTATAAATTCAAGTATTTTTGCATTCATATATCAATATCAATTCCTATAGGGCAATGATCAGAACCTAATACATTATCTAAAATAAAAGCATCTTTTAAATACGGCGCTAAGTTGTTTGATATAAAAAAATAATCAATTCTCCAACCAACATTTCTATTTCTAGCACCAGCTCTATAGCTCCACCACGAGTATTTTTCAGGTATATCTCCGTGTTTAAAACGGAATGTATCAACAAAACCTGAATTTAATAATTTATCTATCCACTCACGCTCAATCGGTAAAAATCCACTCGTTTTTTCATTAGCTTTTGGGTGGGTCAAATCTATTGGACGGTGAGCTGTATTTACATCTCCACAAATAATAATTTTTTTACCATTAGCTAGTAAATTTTGAAGATATACTAAAAAATCATCGTAAAATTTCATTTTGTAATTTAATCTTTCATCTCCGTTTTGTCCATTCGGAAAATATATATTAAATAAAACTATATCTTTAAAATTATGTTCTAAAACCCGCCCTTCATCATCGGGAAAAAATTCAGCAAATTTAGTTTCACAATCAAAATTAAAAAAACTCATAACGCCAGAGTATCCCGCTCTTTTAGCTGAATTTGATTTTATATTTTTAAATCCTAATTCATCAAGTCCTTTTGGAAATTTATCAGAACTAGCTTTTATTTCTTGTATTCCTAAAAAATCACAAGGATAATCCTTTAAAAACTCAAAGCCATTTTTTCCCATAATAGCTCTTAAACCATTTACATTCCATGATATTAATCTCAAAACTATTCCTTAAATTTAGTTATATATAATTTTTTAATATACAAAAAGGTTGTAAATGTTAAAGATAAATCATCTATTTTTTAATTTTATTTTAAGTTTATATATATTTTTTATGAATTATAATTTATTATTTTTTGTAAGTTCTAAAACTAATTCTTTTGTATTTTTAATATCAATTTATATTATTTATTTTTTATTAGTTTTTGTAGTTATAAATATTTTATGTTTTTTTAGAATTTTAGCATATTTTTTTACTTTTATTTTAATAATTACTATTAGTTTTATATCGTATTTTGTGTATAATTATTCCGTTATAATTGATTCTGATATGATTGTTAATGCAATGGCTACTGATAGTAGAGAGATTAGTGATTTATTTTCTTTTAATATGATAATTTATATATTTTTTACTTGTATTATACCTATTTTATTCTTATTTTTTGTAAGGATTAAAAATAATAAAATTTTACATAAAATTTTTATTATTTTAATATCAATTATTAGTTTATTTGCTTTGATTTTTATAAATTCAAAATCATTAATACCATTTTTAAGAGCTAATGATATTATAAGGTATTATAATTTTCCATTTTATCAATATTATTCATTTTTTAAAGTAGTCAAATTAAAATTTAAATCACCTGAAATTTTAAATGAGATTAGCCAAGATGCAAAAATGTTAGATGATGAGTTTAGTAAGACTTTTATACTAGTAGTTGGTGAGACTGCAAGGGCAAAAAATTATTCTTTAGGTGGTTATACAAAAAATGATACTAATTTTTATACTAAAAATTTAGATGTTAATTATTTTACAAATTTTACTTCCTGTGGGACAGCTACTGCACAATCTTTACCTTGTATGTTTTCAAAACATAAGCGAACTGAATTTAACAAAAATGAGGCGTATAAAAATGTCTTAAGTGTTTTAAATCGTTTCATAGATGTTTATTGGCTTGATAATAATTCTGGTGGTTGTAAAGGTGTTTGTAATGGTATAAAATCAACTATAAAAAGTGAGAACTATGATGGTTGGTTAATTGATGATACAAAACAAATTTTAGCTAATAAAAAGGATAAAAATACTTTAATAGTAGTTCATATTCAAGGTTCACATGGACCAGCTTATTATCTTAGATATCCTAATGAATTTGCTAAATTTCAGCCCATTTGTAATACAAATAAATTACAAGATTGTTCACAAGAGGCACTGATTAATACCTATGACAATACATTATTATATACTGATTTTTTAGTGGCGAATTTAATAAAAATTTTACAAAATGATAAGGCAGATAAAAAAGTATTATTTTATTTAAGTGATCATGGAGAAAGCTTAGGTGAAAATGGATTTTATTTACACGGAATGCCATATTATTTAGCACCAAAAGAGCAAATTCATATACCAGCTATTTTGTGGCAAAACGAAGAATATATTAATAAGGATAAACTTAATTTAGAATTATCTCAAGATAATTTATTTAGTTCTTTGTTAGGATTTTTTAATATTACTACTAAAGATTATGATAGTGAATATGATATTTTTAATGCAAAATTAAATAAAAATAAATAATTATTCTTAAAATTTTATATAAAATTTATTATTTTAATAAAATTTTAATAATTATTTTGTATAATTTTGTCATTCCTTGTTTTTTAAGGGTTGCTTTATAATCGTTAATCATTTTTCAACTATACTCCTACAGATGCAACCCTTGTTTTAATTTTTAGATTATATAATGGTTACAAATTTAATTAAGGAGCTTAAGTGAATAAATTATTATTAATATTATCTTTTACTTTAACACTATTTGCTAGTGAGGCGTTATTTCAAAAAGGGGAATTCAAAAAAGCTTATCCAAGTTTTAAAAAAGCTTGTTTAAATAATGATGCTAAAGCTTGTTATAGATTAGGACAAATGAATGAGCTTGCACTAGGAACTAACAAATCTTATACTTATGCTTATAAATATTACAATATGGCTTGCGATTTAAAAGATGATATTTCATGTGCAAATTTAGGAAAAATGTATTTTCTTGGTTTAGGTACTAGTAAAAATATTAAAAAAGCTGAACAATTATTTAAACAAGCGTGCGATAAAGATATTTTTGAGGCTTGTGATGATTATGCATATTTATATAAAAAAGAGTATAAAAAATTTAAACAAGAAGAATTGTTAAAAGCTTGTGAAGGTGGTGTATCAAATTCTTGTATAGAATTAGCACAAAATATTAATCCTATTGATGGACTTAAATTCTATTTAAGAGCTTGTAGTTTAGGCGATGTGTATGGTTGTCAACAAGGGTCAAATAGCTATGTTATATCAACAGAAGCCTTAAAAAATATTGATGAATTTACAAAAATAAGCGAAGAAGAATGTGATAAAAATAATTCAGTAGCTTGTTATTCTTTGGCTAATTTTTATAGATATTTAAATAATGTAGAACAGGCAGAAAAATATTATAATATTTCTTGTAAATTAGACAATAAAGAATCATGTACTAGTTTAGGTATTTTGTATATGGAATTAAAAAAAGTAGAAGATAGTGTAAAAAATTTTGAATATTCTTGTGATAAATTAAATGATGGTTTTGCTTGTGCTAGATTAGGTTATATATATGAAGAAGGTTTAAATACTCAAGGCATGAAAATAGATAAAAATTTATCAAAATCTAAAAAATACTTTCAAAAATCTTGCGAATTAGGATTTACAAAATCTTGTGAAAAATAATATTTAGAGTTTAATACTCTAAATATTTTTATATTTTTATAAAAATGAACTTCAGTGAAATTTCAAATTAATTTATTTTTGTTTTAATATCTCAATAAAATTTATTTTAAGGAGAAATTATGGCAGAAGCTGGGAAAGTTGTAAAACTTACAGGTGATGTAAAAATTTTAAATGCTAATGGCGAAAAAGCTTTAGTTAATGGTAGTATTATATCAGTTGGCGATATAATCAAAACTATTGGTGTTAATGCTAGTGTCGATATTAGATTAGTTAATGGTAAAATTATTCATTTAGAAGGTGACAATCTTGCTAAGATTGATAATAGTATTTTAACAAGTGAAAGTTTTGAAAATGAGGCTGCTATTGATGATCAAATCAATAATTTAATCAATAATCTTATGAATAATGGAAATCTTGAATTAGACGCTACCGCAGCTGGAGATTCTGGTGTTGCTAGTAATGGTGTAGCTTTAAATGATATTATGTTTGATAAATCAGGTAGCGAAAGTAAAATTTATGCTGATGTATTAGATAGAAATATTGATGCTGATGTAATGATTAAAGATGAATATATTGGTGGTAATTTATTTGCTAATAATGTTGTTGCAAATAATGTTGAAACACCTGTTGTTCTTGAAAGTAGACCTGTTGATGTAGCTACCCCTGATAACACAGATGACAAACCAGTTGATGTAGTAACTCCAGTAGAACCTAAACCTGAACCAACTCCAGTAGAACCTGAAGATAAACCAGTTGATAATGTTATCCCATCTACTCCATTAAACCCAGCTACTAAATTATTTACAG